>BHES01000016.1 GCA_003864575.1 Enterobacterales bacterium | reverse complement strand
CCCTTTCAGGGCGGGGATAAGTGGCGATTGAGGCGTTAGCCTCAAATGTTTTGACCGTATCTAACAGGAAGCCCCGTCCTTTCCGCGTAGCGGCTGGCGAAGCCAGAGGGCGGGGAGGATGTCCACTGGTTTTGCGCTGGTTCAGTTGACGCCACAAATGCAGCTGACGCCTTTCTGGCAGGGGTTGATCGGCAGTTCGGCGCTGGTCGGTTTATTCATCGGAAGCCTATTATTGGGCTGGATCTCAGACCATATCGGTCGGCAAAAAATCTTCAACTGTAGTTTCATCATCATCACGCTGGCCTCGGTAGCGCAGTTTTTTGCTCAGACGCCGGAGCAGTTATTTTGGCTGAGAGTGCTGGTGGGGATCGGCCTCGGCGGCGATTATGCCGTCGGTCATACCATGCTGGCGGAATTTTCACCGCGTAAGCACCGTGGCGTTTTATTGGGTTCTTTCAGCGTGATCTGGACGCTGGGCTACGTCAGCGCCACGTTTGTCGGGCATATGATGAGCGACTTTGGCCCCGACGCCTGGCGCTGGCTGTTGGCCTCCTCTGCATTACCCGCCGCACTGATTATGTTATTGCGCATTGGCACGCCGGAATCTCCGCGCTGGCTGATGCAGAAAGGGCAGTTTGCGGCGGCGCATCGCGTCGTGCGGGATTGTTTCGGCCCCCACGTTACGCTCAATGATGAAATCAGCGTGGCGACATCGCGGCATCTCAAAACACTGTTCTCCCCTAAATACTGGCGTCGTACGGCGTTCAACAGTCTGTTTTTCGTCTGTCTGGTCGTGCCGTATTTCGCCATTTATACCTTTTTACCGTCGATTTTACAGCTTCTCGGACTGACTTCCGGCATCACCACTGACTTGTTACTCAACGGTTTGCTGGTGGTTGGATCACTGCTCGGCATTGGGCTGACATTTTGCTGTTCACGACGCGGTTTCTTGATCGGATCATTTCTGCTGCTGACCTTTTGTCTGCTGGCGCTGAGCGTGTTGCCTGCAGGGTATACGGCTTTCACGTTGCTGCTGTTCGGCCTGTTTACCCTGACCATTTCGGCGGTCAGCAATCTGGTCGGCGTGTTCCCCGCGGAGAGTTTTCCGACAGATATTCGTTCGCTGGGTGTCGGTTTTGCCACGTCGATGAGTCGTCTCGGGTCGGCCATTGGCACCGGATTATTGCCTCTGTCGATCCTCGCGCTGGGCGTACAAACCACCACGCTACTGCTGGCCGGGATCTTGCTGCTCGGCGCCGTGGTGTCGATTCTGTGGGCACCGGAAACCAAAGGGTTGACGCTGGTCGGTGCGTCATCCGTCAAACTGAAATCCACCCCCGCGGTCGTGCGGCAGAGGGCCTGAGCGTGAATATTGTCGTGTGCGTAAAAATAGAACCGGATCTCCCGATGCTCTCCGTCAGCGACTGGCTGGCGGTGGAGCAGGGCGAAGTAGAGTGCGACTTTGCCCGGCGACAACTCAGCGGTTTCGATCAAAGTGCCGCTGAAATGGCACTGGGGCTGGCAGCACAGCGTCTGACGCTGCTCACCGTCGGTGATGAGAAAACGACGCCGGTGTTGAAAGCGCTGCTGGCGCTGGATTTTCAGCGTGCGGTACGCATCGAAATATCACCGATGGCGGATGTTCGGTTTTCCCCCGATCATATTGCCGGACAAATTGCCGCTTTTTATCGCCAGGAACCCGACCATTCGGTGATGATTTTCGGTTCACAAACCAGTGAAGGGCAGAACCGACAAACCGGCTTGCTGCTGGCGGAAATCCTGGGCTGGCCCTGTCTGACGCAGGTTTGTGATATTCAGGTTCTTGAAGAAGGCCTGCTACGCGTGAAGCGACGGACGGCGGAATATGTGCAGACGCTGACCCTCAGACCGCCGGTGGTGCTGATTGCCGGTCAGGATACGCAGGGCAGTCTGCTGCGTATTCCGACGCTGAAACAGAAACTGGCCGCGGCAGGCAAACCGCTGGATGTGCTGCCTGTGCAGCCGATCCCGGAATCCCCGCGCCGTCTTATCGGCCTGAGGCTGAACGACACCCGCCGCGCGGGGGTGATTATTCAAGGTGAAAGCGTGCAGGAAATGGCGCGAACGCTGTGCAGGGAATATCTGCAGGAGAGATGGACATCATGAATATCACCCTGATTCTGGACATGCGCTTACGCGCTTTTTTGTCGCAGGCGCAAGATTTGAATGATTTCCTGATAGCCAACCAATTGACTGACGGCACAGCTGAACTGTGGCTGTTTTATGCGGGCGGTAAGCCGGACGCGCTGCCGAAAATGGTCTGCAACCTCAGGCGCGTTGTCTGGATCTCTCTGGCTTCGCCGGGGCTCGCGGAACAGCAGTTGGAGGCGCTGGTTCAGGGATTTCCGCAGTATCCGTCAGATCTTTTGCTCTTTGCCAGTGACGAACTGGCGACCCGCCTGGCCTGTCGTCTGCGCGGCGTCAGCAGTACCGGTGTGACACACGCGGCACGCGAAGAGCAACATTGGCGGGTGGAACATCCGGCGTATGGTAATCGGGTGCAGGTGAGGCTGGAACTGGCCGGTTTTCCGCTGTGTATTTCTGTTGCTGCATCGGGCAGTCAACCTGCGCAGACGGCTCATTTTACCGGCGTGCAGGAAACGCTGTCGCCCGTTTTCGCCGCGCCTGAGTGGTTGGTGAAGATTGAACAGGAGCCGCTTGAGGTGGACGATGGTTTACGCAATGCGTCTTATATTCTGGCGGTCGGGCAGGGTGCGGGCAGCGTGGAGAATTTGCGTGCGCTGGAGATTATCGCCGCGAAGCTGGGTGCGGAAGTCGGCGTCAGCAGGCCAGTTGCCATGAATGCCTGGTGCGGGATGTCGCGGATGCTGGGCGTCTCCGGCGTGATTGCCGCGCCGAAAGTGTGCATTGTGGCGGGCGCATCCGGCGCGGCTGCGCTGATGGCAGGGCTTGACCACAGTGAATTTATTGTCGCGGTGAATACCGATCCGCAGGCGGCGATTTTCGCGCAGGCGGATGTCGGTATTGTCGGGGATCTGCATGAGACGCTGGAGGCGTTATCCCATTACCTGACTAGAACTTAAGCTGCCAGACGCCGGTGTTGGTGGTGGAAACCGCTACCGCACCGGCATTCAGCGCGCTGGTCGCATCTTCTAAATCGCACACCAGACCTCCGGCGATGATCGGCAGGTCGATCTTTTCCGACACCCATCCCAGTACTTTCGGCATACATCCCGGCAGGATTTCAACACAGTCAGGATTAGACTGCGCCACCTGCTTATCGATATTGTGAAACGAAATGGAGTCGAGCAGAAACATGCGATGAATCCCGAAGAATCCCTGCGCTTTGGCAGCTTTGATCATCGAAGCTTTGGTGCTGATAATGCCGTCGGCGGTGGTGACGATTTTCAGAAAGTTAATCACGATCTCTTTGTTCGAGGTGCCGTCGAGCAGATCCACATGAATAAACGCGTATTTCCCGGCTTTCTTAATACGCTGAACGATCGCACCGATGTTGCAGATATTGCCGTACAGCACGGAGATAATTTTACAGTCCGATTGCAGGGCGGCATTCAGACTTTCGGTGTCTTTTACGGCGGCGATAACCGGGTGTTGGTTCAGTAATTGCAAAATGGACACAATAGGGGACTCCGTTAGTAAATTTTCAGCTAAAACATAGCAGTTTTAGCCGATTGTCACCCCGCGCCACTTCACAACTCATCCGAATCGGAACGTCACGCCGAAACCTGCCGCCGGATATCGCCAGCGGGAAAAGGTTTCGTCATCACATAAAATCCTACAGGTGCCGCATTCCAGACAGCCGTGGGCATCAAAGCTGATTTCACCCTGAGCATTTTTCCGGTAAAGCCCGGCAGGGCAGGCATTCAATAACACCTCCAGCGCGGCTTGCTGCGCGATATCGCAGACGATAATGTGCGCGGAAGCAGGTTCCGGCTGATAGTGATTTTTAATCAGCTTGTCATTTATGTTCATAAGCTGCGTGTTCCTTTTCGCAGATCTTTTAGTAACTGCCATAACCCCGCTTTGCGGGCGTAACGCCAAAGTAAATGGCGCAGCGGCACAGAAGGTTGCGCACCAACGTGGAACAGGTCGTGCAGAAAGTCAGACGAAAGCTGCGGGTAGCGGCTGAACCAGTGTGGGGAATTCAGCAGCGTGGCGGGTAAATGACGGTACTGTTCCATCAACGGCCAAAGGGTGCTGTGTTCGAGCTGCTGACGATAATCGGCCAGCGACGCCGCGCTGAAGTCATTGTGCCGGTGGGCGTGGGCCAGCGTGGCGGCGGCGGCTTGTGCCGAGGTCACGGCCAGATCCATCCCGCGTACCCATATGGCCCGCGTGCAGACAAAGTCGCGCCGCATCGCCGGCCACCAGCCAGCCTGCACCGGATAACGGGGGAAGGTGTTTTATCCCGCCTTCGGGGATCATATGTGCGCTGTACTCCATGACTTCACCGCCTTTGAGCAGCGGGCGAACCGCGGGGTGCTGTTTGAAATCCTCCAGCATCTGCGGCAGGCTGCGCGTACTGTCGGCGAGTGCGGAGAGATTGCACACCACGCCGAGTGACAGACTGTCCTTGTTGGTATACAAAAATCCGCCGCCGACTCTGCCGGAGGTAGGCTGACCGGCGAACAACCATGCACAACCCTGATCGCCTTCCAGACCAAACCGCTCTTCGAGGCGTTCACGCGGCAGGGCGATGATCTCTTTGACGCCGGTCGCCATCACAGACGGTGCGGGTTTGGGGATCAGCCCGTGGTGTTCTGCCAGCAACGTATTGGCGCCTTCGGCCAGGACGACGGCGCTGGCGTAAAGCGCGTCGTCACCGATTTTTACACCGATCACGCGTCCGTTGTCGGTCAGCAAACTATCGACCTGAATTTCCGTCAGGCACTGCGCCCCGGCGGCGGTGGCCTGTTCCATCAGCCAGGGATCAAACCGCGCGCGTAACACCGTCCATGAACAGACCTTCTCCGCTTGATGGCGGTGATCGAGCGTGGTCACACTTTCACCGGTCATGAGCGACACTCTTTCCTGCGTTATCTGCCGCTCAAGCGGCGCGTTTTGCGTTAGCTCGGGTAAAATCTGCGTCAGACTGTGGGTGTAAATTCGTCCGCCTGAGCTATTTTTACTGCCCGCCTGCCCGCCTGCCCGCCTGCGCGCCTCGTTCCAGCAAAATAACGCTCAGACCGGCACGCGCCAGCAATAACGCACAGGTACAACCGGCAATGCCTCCGCCGACCACGATAATGTCAGAATTATTCTCCTGCATATTTTCAGTCCATTGATGTTGGTGGATTTCAGAATAACAACCGACCGGCAGCAGGTATTGATTCTGCGCAGGGTTGGGGCATTAGACGTTGTCGGGTATCATCGCAAAGAATCGTCCCTACTTGAGAAGCCGACACCATGAATAACCTCCAGCTTGAAGCCCTGATCAACCAGAAACTCGATGTGAATAGCTTTCAGGATTACGCGCCCAATGGCTTACAGGTGGAAGGCCGCGCTGAAATCAAACGCATTGTCACCGGCGTGACGGCCTCCCAGGCGCTGCTCGATGCGGCGGTAGAGCACAAGGCTGACGCCATCGTCGTGCATCATGGTTATTTCTGGAAAAACGAACCTGCTGTCGTACGCGGCATGAAGCGCAATCGTCTGAAAACCTTGTTACTCAACGACATCAATCTCTACGGCTACCATCTGCCGCTCGATGCTCATCCGCAGTTGGGCAATAACGCCCAGTTGGCGAAAATGTTTGGCATTACCGTGCTGGGGGAAGTGATGCCGCTGGTGCCTTACGGTGAGTTGGATTCACCGCTGAGCGGTGAGGCGTTGCGCCAGCGTATTGAAGTGCTGCTTGACCGAAACGTGCTGCATAGCGCGCAGGGCGGGCCGGAAGAGATCCGCCGCGTGGCGTGGTGCTCCGGCGGTGGTCAGGGCTTTATTCAGCAGGCGGCAGAGTTTGGTGTTGATGCGTTTATTAGCGGTGAAGTCTCAGAACAAACTATTCACATCGCCCGTGAAATGGGCCTGCATTTTTATGCCGCAGGCCACCACGCCACGGAGCGCTATGGCGTGAAAGCGCTGGGCGAGTGGTTGGCGGCTGAGCACGGGTTAGAGGTCAAATTCATCGATATCGATAACCCGGCGTAAAAGGCTATTTTACTTTACTCTCCTCTTCAGGCAGCGCTTCTTCCGGGGCGCAGTCTTCCAATAGGGTAAAGGCGCGTTGCAGACCAGTGTCGGCGTCCGGGTCGGCGCCCTGCGGTGCAAACGGGCTCTCCTCTTCGCTTTCTGTCTGTGCGGCATTGTCATTGATGATGTCATTGGCAGCCGCATTTTCACTGCTCATTTCTGGCGCGGGCATGGTGTCCTGAATCAGTTGTTCATCGAACGCCGGATTCAGCGCCGGTGACAGCGGTGAACTGCTCAGGCTGTCCGGCATGGCGATATGCGGCAACGGGGCATCCACGGCCATAACGGTCTCTTCTTCCTTCGCAGCACTGCGGCTCAACGCCACGATCCCCCCACCACACAGCGCGAAAAATGCGTAAAGAATATTCCCGCCGAGGGGTTCAATCAGCGCACCGACGGCCAGTGGCCCGATACAGGCACCGACGCCAAACGCCATTAACAGACAGGCGGAAAGCGATACGCGTCGCTCGGGTTCGATCATGTCATTCGCCAGCGCCACCACCAACGGGTAGAGCGTGAACTGCATCAGGCTGACCACAAAGCCGATACCCAGCAGCACCGGGAAAGAGATGTGCGTCAGGACAGCCAGCGGCAGGGCGGCCACGGCCAGCAGGATGGCGTTGATGCGCATCAACATGTTGCGGTTGTAGTGGTCGGAGAGCCAGCTCAGTGGGAACTGGGCCAGCAGTCCGGCGAAAATCGCCAGCGCCATAAACAGACCGGTTTGCTGGGTAGTGAACTCTTGCTGACTGGAGTAAATCGGTGCCAGCCCGTAGAACGAACCCACCACCATGCCAATCAGCAGGGTGATCGCCAGTACTTTGGGAATGGTATTGATAAAGAATTTCAGCTCCATAGGGGCCGGAGACATATGGCCGACATTGGTTCGCGTGGTTAGGGCAATCGGCACCAGACACAGGGCGAAACAGAGTGCGATGATGATAAGCGTACTTATTCCGAGGCCGCCGCTGAGCATCAGAACAATCTGGCCGAGGGCCATCCCGAGATAGGATGCCACCATGTAAAATCCAAACACCACGCCGCGCTGAGCCGATTCTGCTTGATCGTTCAGCCAGCTCTCCAGCACCATATATTGCACCATCATGCACAGACCGATGATCAAGCGTAGGACCACCCACACCGGGATGATTTCGGTCAAACCATGACCGAGCACGGCGGCGGTAATAATCCCTGAGCAAGAGACGTAAGCGCGGATATGGCCGACGCGAGCAATCAGGATATGGCCAATTTTTCCGCCAATTACCAGCCCCGCGTAGTTAGCTGCAATGATCGCCCCGATCATGGCGCCGCTGACGTGAATGGCCGACAGTCGTAAAGAGATGTAGGTGGTGAGTAAGCCTGAGCCGAGCAGCATCAGCAGCGTGGTGGTGTATAGCGGAAAAAACAGGGCCAACGGCTTCTTCAATTTCATCTCCCTTGAGTATCTAAAAGGCTTTGTCCAAAAGCTGAAAAATAGAACAACACTATGGAGAGTAGCAGTTGAAACCGATGGGGGAAACCCGAAGGGGTGTTTTCGCCGTGGCAGATGAGTTGACATTGCGGGTCGCTTTCCAGCATAACTGTTTACAACTTAACTGTTTTCAGCATAACGATTTTCTTTCCGTTGATGGTTTATAGCGGCCACCTTTTCTTAGGAGTGTTTTGTGCAACGAGCACGATGTTATCTGCTGGGCGAACGCGCAGTCGTTCTGGAACTTGAGCCGCCCGTTTCGCTGGCAAGCCAGCAGCGGATTTGGGGTTTGGCGCAGCGTTTGCAAGACCGGGAAACCTATCCCGGCGTTCGTGAAACCATTCCCGGCATGAATAATTTGACGGTGCTGCTGTCCGATGCGCAGAGCTCCGCGTTGGACGCCATTGAACGTCTGCAACGGTGGTGGGAAGAGAGCGAAGTAATTGAGCCCGACTCACGGCTGATTGAGATCCCAGTGGTGTATGGCGGTAAAGGGGGGCCTGATCTGGAATTCGTGGCGCAACATACCGGCATGAGCCCGCGTCAGGTGGTCGAGATGCATTCTGGCGCTGACTACATCGTCTATTTCCTCGGTTTTCAGCCCGGTTTTCCTTACCTCGGCGGGATGCCGCAAGCCCTCGCAACCCCTAGACATGCCGAACCTCGTCTGACCGTTCCTGCGGGGTCCGTCGGCATTGGCGGCAGTCAGACCGGGATTTACCCGTTGATTACGCCCGGCGGCTGGCAGGTGATTGGCCATACGTCCCTTGCTATGTTTGACCCGCAAAAATCGCTACCGACCCTGTTATGTCCCGGCGACAAAGTCCGCTTTGTTCCGCAAAAGGAGGGCATATGTTAAACATTCTTCGGGCCGGAATATTCACCACCGTGCAGGATTTAGGCCGCAGTGGCTACCGCCATCTGGGCGTCAGCCAGACGGGCGCGCTGGATGCCCCTGCACTGCGCATTGGTAATTTGCTGGTGGGCAATGATGAGAACGCGGCGGGGCTGGAAATCACCCTGGGCCAGTTCAGTACCCAATTCAGCCGTGCAGGCTGGATTGCGCTGACCGGTGCCGGTTGCCACGCGGAGCTGGACGGTAAATCCCTGTGGACCGGCTGGTGTTATGCCGTGAAGCCCGGTCAGGTCCTGACTATGAAAACCCCGACGCGCGGTATGCGCAGCTATCTGGCGGTTTCTGGTGGCATTGATGTGCCTGAGGTTCTGGGGTCGCGCAGTACCGATCTTAAAACCGGCTTTGGCGGTCTGGCGGGGCGTCCGCTGCGCGATGGCGACGCTCTGCCGGTGGGCAAAAAAGGGTCGGAACCCAAGCAGTCTATCGGCATCAAACAGGTGTTGTTCGGTAACCGTATTCGTGCGCTGCCGGGGCCGGAATATCAGGAGTTCAGTGAGGAAGCGCGCGATTCGTTCTGGCGTACTGCATGGCAACTCAGCCCGCAAAGCAACCGCATGGGATATCGGCTGCACGGTCATGCGCTTACGCGTGAAACTGACCGCGAGATGCTGTCGCACGGCCTGTTGCCGGGCGTAGTGCAGGTTCCTCATGGGGGCCAGCCGATTGTGCTGATGGCCGATGCTCAGACAACCGGTGGGTATCCGCGTATTGCCTGCGTTATTGAAGCCGATTTATACAATCTGGCGCAGATCCGTCTGGGTGAACCGATACATTTTGTGAAATGTTCCCTCGACGAAGCGCAAACCGCGTTACGTGAGCAGCAGCGGTTTATCGATCAGATAAAGTGGAGTCTGCATGGGCGCTAAAATCACGGTAGATTTGAATGCCGATCTCGGTGAAGGCTGCGCCAATGACGAAGCCCTGTTACAACAGGTCAGTTCGGCCAATATTGCCTGCGGATTTCACGCCGGTGACGCGCAGACCATGCAGCAGTCGATCCGTTGGGCGCTGAAATATGGTGTGGCGATAGGCGCTCACCCGAGTTTCCCCGACCGCGAAAATTTCGGGCGTACCGCCATGCAGTTGCCGCCAGAAACGGTGTTCGCGCAGGTGGTCTATCAACTCGGTGCGCTGGCCGCGCTCTGTCAGGCTGAGGGCGCCAAAATGGTTCACGTCAAACCGCACGGTATGCTTTACAACCAGGCGGCAACAGACGCAATGCTTGCCGATGCTATCGCCCGCGCGGTGCATGCGGTTGACCCGACATTACGTCTGGTCGGGCTGGCGGGCAGTGAATTGATTCTTGCCGGTGAACGCTTGGGGCTGACCACTCGTCAGGAAGTTTTTGCCGACCGTGGCTATCAAAACAACGGTACGCTGGTGCCGCGCAGCCAGCCCGGAGCGCTGATTGAAAGCGACGAGATGGCCTTACAGCAAACGCTGATGATGGTACAGCAACGGGCGGTGATCAGCCGCGACGCAGTACGTGTTCCGGTGCAGGCTGATACCGTTTGCCTGCACGGCGATGGCGAGCATGCTCTTGAGTTCGCCCGCCGCTTACGCGACGCGTTTCGTGAGCAGGATATTCTGGTCAGCGCAGGCTGACTCTATTAACAGCATCAGGAGAGGTTATGCGTAAAGTTCTGGTTACCGGTTTTGAACCCTTTGGCGGCGAACGTCTCAATCCGTCGTGGGAAGTGGTGAAGCAACTCGAAGATCTGGAACTCTCTGGCGCCCGCATTGTTATCCGTCAGCTGCCTTGCGTGTTTGGCAAAGCCATTGACGCGCTGAATGCGGCGATTGATGAGGTGGATCCTGTCATGGTGATTGCTGTCGGACAGGCTGGTGGCCGCACTGATTTCAGCGTTGAACGCGTGGCGATTAACGTTGATGATGCACGCATTGCGGATAACGAAGGTAATCAGCCGGTTGACCAGGTGATTGTCAGCGACGGTCCGGCAGCTTATTTTTCACTGCTGCCCATCAAGGCCATTGTGAACGGATTGCGCGAAGCGGGTATTCCGGCCACGGTTTCTCAAACCGCAGGAACCTATGTCTGTAACCACGTCATGTACGGCCTGTTGCACCGACTGGCACAAGCGAGTTGCAAGGTGGTGAAGG
The DNA here is from genome assembly GCA_003864575.1 of Enterobacterales bacterium. Classification (GTDB taxonomy): domain Bacteria; phylum Pseudomonadota; class Gammaproteobacteria; order Enterobacterales; family Enterobacteriaceae; genus Ewingella. The sequence goes on along the minus strand of BHES01000016.1, from coordinate 32,715 downwards.
GGGGATTTATTCATATTCCGTATCTGCCTGAGCAGGCGGCGGCGCATCCCGGCCAGCCGAGCATGTCGGTAAAAACGGTCCTTGAAGCACTTGAACTGACCATCGCTATTGCCCTGCATACCGAGCAGGATTTACGGGTGGCGGAGGGCGCAACGCACTGATGCCTGAAGGTCCTGAAATTCGCCGCGCGGCTGATTTACTGGTGAGCGCGGTAGTAAATAAACCGCTCACCGATGTCTGGTTTGCGTTTCCCTCGTTGAAGCCCTATCAGTCCGCGCTCAGAGGCACGAGGGTGACGTCGATAGAAACGCGTGGCAAGGCGCTGTTGACGCACTTTTCCAACGGTCTGACGCTCTACAGCCACAATCAGTTGTACGGCGTCTGGCGGGTGGTGAATGCCGGTGAAAACCCTAAAGAGACCCAGCGTTCGCTGCGGGTGAAACTGGAAACTCCCGATGCGTCTATCCTGTTGTACAGCGCCTCGGAGATTGGCATTTACGATACGGCGGAGATCGAAAATCATCCGTTTTTGCAACGTATAGGACCGGACGTGCTGGATGAAACCCTGACGGTCGCTCAGGTACGTGAGCGGTTGCTTTCGCCGAAATTTCGCAATCGTCAGCTTGGCGGCATGTTACTCGATCAGGCGTTTCTGGCCGGTCTGGGTAATTATCTGCGGGCGGAGATCCTGTGGCTGGCAAAACTGCTGCCGGGACATAAACCGAAAGAGCTGAATGACACCGAACTGGATGCACTGGCCGATGCCTGTCTGTCCGTCGCCCGTCTGTCGTATGCGACACGTGGCACGATGGATGAAAATGTGCACCACGGCGCTCTGTTTCGCTTCAACGTGTTTGGCCGCACTGGGCAACCCTGCGAACGCTGCGGTGATCCTATCGTGAAAGGGAGTGTGTCATCACGGCCCTTCTTCTGGTGCCCGATATGCCAGGTGTAGTCGATTGATTTTTAATGAAAAAAAAAGGCACCGTGAAGGTGCCTTTTTATCTTCAGTCGAAACCGAATTCGTTATTTTTTCAGCTGGGAATGGAAATCACGTTTGTCGTAGCCGGTATAGAGCTGACGTGGACGGGCAATTTTGATGCCGTCCTGGTGCATTTCGTTCCAGTGGGCAATCCAGCCAACGGTACGCGCCATTGCGAAGATCACGGTGAACATAGAGGACGGAATACCCATGGCTTTTAGAATGATGCCAGAGTAGAAGTCGACGTTCGGGTACAGTTTTTTCTCGATGAAGTACGGGTCGTTCAGCGCGATGTGTTCCAGCTCCATCGCCACTTCCAGCAGGTTATTATCTTTCAGATCGAGTTCTTTCAGCACTTCATGACAGGTGTCACGCATCACGGTAGCGCGCGGGTCATAGTTTTTGTAAACACGATGACCGAAGCCCATCAGACGGAACGAATCATTTTTGTCTTTCGCACGTTTGATGAATTCAGGGATGTGATCAACGCTGCTGATCTCTTCGAGCATTTTCAGTGCGGCTTCGTTAGCACCGCCGTGCGCCGGTCCCCACAGGGAGGCAATCCCGGCAGCGATACAGGCGAACGGGTTAGCGCCAGATGAACCAGCAGTGCGTACGGTTGAGGTGGAGGCGTTCTGTTCGTGGTCGGCGTGCAGGATCAGAATACGGTCCATGGCGCGTTCCAGTACCGGATTCACAACGTACTCTTCGCACGGCGTGGCGAACATCATATGCAGGAAATTACCGGCATAGGAGAGGTCGTTACGCGGATAAACGAAAGGCTGGCCGATGGAATATTTGTAACACATGGCGGCTACGGTCGGCATTTTGGACAGCAGACGGTAAGCGGCAATTTCACGGTGACGTTCGTTTTCAACGTCGATTGAGTCGTGATAGAACGCCGCCAGTGCGCCAGTCACGCCGCACAGCACAGCCATCGGATGCGAGTCACGGCGAAAGCCGTGGAACAGGCGGGTAATTTGCTCGTGAACCATGGTGTGGCGTTCAACGATTTTCTTGAAATCTTCGTACTGTTTCTGGGTTGGCGCTTCGCCGTAAAGCAGCAGGTAGCTCACTTCCAGGAAGTTGGACTCTTTAGCCAACTGGTCAATAGGGAAACCGCGGTGCAACAAGATACCTTCGTCACCGTCGATATAGGTAATTTTAGATTCACAGGATGCAGTAGAGGTAAAGCCGGGGTCAAAGGTGAACAAGCCTTTTGAGCCGAGGGTACGAATATCTATTTCGTCCTGGCCCAATGTGCCGGATAGCACGTCGAGTTCAATAGGGTCTTGACCTTGTAGGGTAAGTGTCGCTTTCTTATCAGCCATTTACAGTCTCCTTAGCGCCTTTATTTTAAAAATCCTCAACAACTGAACAGCCTGAAATGCGACCCGAAGCTCCGTCATTATTATTTCGGCGGCTCTGCGATCGATTTGGGAAGGGAGCGTAGAGCGCAGTCGGTTTGTGGCCTTAGACCACTATTTGACGGACAAGCAGCGTTTCATCGTTGTTAAAGATTCGATAGATCATTATTTTCTTGTGCTCAATGTAATGATTACTCGCGACGAGATTGAGGTTTTACACCTTCCCCACTTTTGCATAACTTGGCGTAACAGGGAAGCGCAGATGTGTCTGTCGAAGTCATCACGGAAGTGAGCGAATGGGTAATATGTAATGGAAATGTTGATCCAATGTCAAACTACATAATTTATTTTGTGTTGATTGTGAAAAATGCGAGTCAAATCACTGTTTCGCAGAAATGTGACCAAAGCGTTTGTAGGGGAATTGTAATGGGAATGTGATCAACCTATACTTTGCCGCAGGTCTCCGGGTTACCCTGAAGTAGGAGCACCCAGCAACATTTTTTATCATTCGAAAATGCACTGTTTGCGCTGCTTATTCACAATGGATGTCGTTGTTTGAGCGCATAAAGTGAGGGCTTTTAGCCCTGATTGCTGTCTGACACCGCCCAGGCCGGGGGAAGGAAAATAATAAGTGCCTTCGTCATCAACGCGCTCGCTGCGATACGAAAAGGCTCTATGAGGTGTGTGGGCATAACCGTGAAAAAACAAAGACCTGTCAATCTGGATCTGCAAACGATCCGGTTTCCTGTTACTGCGATAGCGTCCATCTTACATCGTGTCTCCGGCGTAATTACCTTCGTCGCTGTAGGTATCCTCCTCTGGCTGCTCGGCATGTCACTCTCTTCTCCCGAAGGGTTTGCACACGCAGCTGAAATCATGAATGGCTTCGTCGTTAAATTCATCTTCTGGGGAATACTCACTGCTCTGGCCTATCACGTCTGCGGTGGCATTCGCCATTTGCTGATGGATTTTGGCTATCTCGAAGAGAGTTTGGCTGTCGGTACCCGTTCTGCCCAAGTGGTGATCGGTCTTACCGTCCTGCTGTCAATTCTGGCTGGAGTCTTCGTATGGTAAACAATGTTTCGGCATTAGGACGCAACGGCGTGCACGACTGGCTGTTGCTACGTGCCTCCGCTATCGTCATCACTCTGTATATCCTCTATATCGTAGGCTTCGTTGTCATTGCTCAGGACATTACCTTTGATGTCTGGCAAGGCTTCTTTGCTTCCTCCATTACCAAAGTATTTACCCTGCTGACGTTGTTGTCGATTTTGATCCATGCGTGGATTGGTATGTGGCAGGTGTTAACGGATTACGTCAAGCCACTGGCTGTGCGACTGGTGCTGCAACTGGCCATCGTCGTGACGTTAGTCGTTTATTTACTTTATGGAACGATCGTTGTTTGGGGAGCGTAGTCAATGAACCTGCCAGTCAGAGAGTTTGATGCAGTGGTTATCGGTGCAGGTGGCGCCGGTATGCGTGCCGCATTACAGATTTCACAAACGGGCCAAACCTGTGCCCTGATTTCCAAAGTATTCCCGACCCGCTCCCATACGGTGTCAGCGCAGGGCGGTATTACCGTTGCGCTGGGTAACACCCATGAGGATGACTGGGAATGGCATATGTACGATACCGTCAAAGGCTCCGACTACATCGGTGACCAGGACGCCATTGAATATATGTGCAAAACCGGCCCGGAAGCGATTCTTGAGCTGGAACATATGGGTCTGCCATTCTCCCGTCTTGATGACGGCCGAATTTATCAGCGTCCGTTTGGTGGTCAGTCGAAGAATTTCGGCGGCGAGCAGGCGGCACGTACTGCCGCAGCGGCGGACCGTACCGGTCACGCGCTGTTGCACACTCTTTATCAGCAGAACCTGAAAAACGGCACCACGATTTTCTCCGAATGGTACTCGCTTGACCTGGTGAAAAACCAGGACGGCGCGATTGTCGGTTGTACTGCAATCTGTATCGAAACCGGTGAAGTGGTCTATTTCAAAGCCAAAGCCACCATACTGGCGACCGGCGGTGCAGGCCGTATTTACCAGTCCACCACGAACGCACATATCAACACTGGCGACGGCGTGGGTATGGCGCTGCGCGCAGGCGTTCCGGTGCAGGACATGGAAATGTGGCAGTTCCACCCGACCGGTATTGCAGGTGCAGGTGTTCTGGTGACGGAAGGCTGTCGTGGTGAAGGCGGTTATCTGCTGAACAAAGATGGCGAACGCTTCATGGAGCGTTATGCGCCGAATGCCAAAGACCTGGCGGGTCGTGACGTGGTGGCGCGTTCCATCATGATCGAAATCCGTGAAGGCCGTGGCTGCGAAGGTCCGTGGGGCCCGCACGTTAAACTGAAGCTTGACCATCTGGGCCGTGATGTCCTGGAATCCCGCCTGCCGGGTATTCTTGAACTGTCGCGTACCTTTGCTCACGTTGATCCTATCAAAGAACCTATCCCTGTTCTGCCAACCTGCCACTACATGATGGGCGGTATTCCGACCAAAGTGACCGGCCAGGCGCTGCGCGTGAACGAGAAGGGCGAAGATGTGGTGATCCCAGGTCTGTTCGCGGTCGGCGAAATTGCCTGTGTATCGGTTCACGGTGCCAACCGTCTGGGCGGCAACTCGCTGCTGGATCTGGTGGTGTTTGGCCGTGCTGCGGGCCTGCATTTGCAGGAGTCGATCAATGAACAAGGCGAAAGCCGCGATGCATCGCAAGATGATATCGATGTTTCCCTTGAGCGCATGAACCGCTGGAACAATACCCGCTCCGGTGAAGATCCGGTGGCTATCCGCAAAGATCTGCAAACCTGTATGCAACATAACTTCTCGGTCTTCCGCGAAGGTGATGCGATGGCCGAAGGTCTGGAACAGCTGAAAGTGATCCGTGAGCGTCTGAAATATGCCCGTCTGGATGACACGTCTACTGAGTTCAACACCCAGCGTGTTGAGTGTCTGGAGCTGGATAACCTGATGGAAACCGCATTCTCTACCGCCGTTTCTGCCAATTACCGCACCGAGAGCCGTGGGGCACACAGCCGCTTCGACTTCCCAGATCGTGATGATGCCAACTGGCTCTGCCATACGCTTTATCAGCCGGAAACCGAAAGCATGACTCGCCGTGAGGTGAACATGCAGCCTAAGCTTCGTGCGGCCTTCCCGCCGAAAGCGCGTACTTACTAGGTCATGAGCTGGGAAAAATTATGAGACTCGAATTTTCGATTTATCGCTATAACCCGGACATCGACGACGCGCCGCACATGAAAGATTACGTGTTGGAAGCGGAAGAAGGGCGCGACATGATGGTGCTGGACGCGTTAATCCAGCTCAAAGAGCAAGACCCAACGCTCTCTTTCCGTCGCTCCTGCCGTGAGGGTGTTTGTGGCTCTGATGGCGTTAACATGAACGGTAAGAATGGCCTGGCTTGTATCACGCCGGTCTCTGTTTTACAGAAGAATGGCAAGAGGATTGTCATTCGTCCTTTGCCCGGTTTACCCGTCGTTCGCGACCTGGTAGTGGACATGGGGCAATTCTATAAGCAGTATGAGAAGATTAAGCCTTACTTATTGAATGATGGGAAGAATCCTCCGGCCCGCGAACATTTGCAGATGCCGGAAGAGCGCGAAAAACTGGACGGATTGTACGAATGTATTCTCTGCGCCTGTTGCTCGACGTCTTGCCCATCCTTCTGGTGGAACCCGGACAAGTTCGTCGGTCCGGCCGGTTTATTGGCAGCGTACCGCTTCCTCATCGACAGCCGCGATACCGAAACAGAATCGCGTCTTGATGATCTGGACGACGCTTTCAGCGTATTCCGGTGCCACAGCATCATGAACTGTGTCAGCGTATGTCCGAAGGGGTTGAACCCGACCAAAGCCATCGGTCATATCAAATCGATGCTGCTACAGCGCGGTGCCTGAGTTTGTAAGCCGATAATCAATAGCGGGAACAGGTGTTCCCGCTAAAATTAAGTGAGCTACTGGTAACATATTCGCAACAAGGTGCAACAAAGTTGCTCCCAACTAGAGTAGGATAGCGTCAGGGAAGAAATGATAAGGTCAGAACCCGCAGGGTAGCGCCAAAAGCCAACATGCTAAAACACGGCAAGTTGATTTTTGGAGGTTCCTTGACAGAGCCGCAGGCTCCAGACCAATGAACTGTTTTTGTATGGAAAACCGTCTTACCGCGGTGTATCACGGTCATTATTATTAACCACGGCGAAAACTAAAGCTTCAAAGCTTAAGGGATCACGATGCAGAACGGCGCAATGAAGGCCTGGCTGGATTCCTCCTATCTGGCGGGTGCAAACCAGTCTTACATAGAACAACTCTATGAAGACTACTTAACCGATCCTGGTTCCGTTGACGATAGCTGGCGTTCAATTTTTAAACAGCTTCCGACAGTGGGTGTTAAACCAGAGCAACTCCATTCTCAAACACGCGATTACTTCCGCCGCCTGGCGAAAGACGCATCACGGTATAACTCCGCTATCAGCGATCCGCAAACGGATGCCAAGCAAGTCAAGGTATTGCAGCTTATTAATGCCTTCCGCTTCCGTGGCCATCAGAATGCTAATCTCGATCCTCTCGGCTTGTGGAAACAAGACGACGTGGCGGATTTGGATCCGGCTTTCCACCATCTGACCGAAGCTGATTTCCAGGAAACCTTCAATGTCGGTTCTTTTGCCATTGGCAAAGAGACCATGCAGCTCGGCGAGCTGTATAAAGCACTGAAGCAAACCTATTGCGGCTCAATCGGTGCGGAGTATATGCACATCACCAATACCGACGAAAAACGCTGGATCCAACAGCGCATTGAGTCCGTAGCGGGACGTGCCAATTTCACCGATACCGAGAAGAAAACCTTCCTGAAAGAACTGACCGCAGCAGAAGGTCTGGAACGTTATCTCGGCGCGAAATTCCCGGGTGCCAAACGCTTCTCACTGGAAGGTGGTGATGCGCTGGTCCCGATGCTCAAAGATATGATCCGTCACGCCGGTAAAAACGGTACGCGTGAAGTGGTGCTGGGTATGGCGCACCGCGGGCGTTTAAATGTGCTGATCAACGTATTGGGTAAGAAACCGCAGGACCTGTTCGACGAGTTCTCCGGCAAGCATAAAGAACATCTGGGTACCGGCGATGTGAAATACCACATGGGCTACTCGTCTGATGTGGAAACCGAAGGCGGTATGGTTCACCTGGCGCTGGCGTTTAACCCGTCGCACCTTGAAATCGTAAGCCCGGTTGTTATCGGTTCTGTTCGTGCCCGCCGCGACCGTCTGGACGAAGCGCGCAGCAACATGGTCTTGCCAATCACCATTCATGGTGATGCGGCGATCACCGGGCAGGGCGTGGTTCAGGAAACCCTGAACATGTCGCTGGCACGTGGTTATGAAGTGGGCGGTACCGTGCGTATCGTCATCAATAACCAGGTCGGCTTCACCACCTCGAACCCGAAAGATGCGCGTTCAACCGAGTACTGTACTGACATCGCGAAAATGGTGCAGGCGCCGATTTTCCACGTTAACGCGGATGACCCGGAAGCTGTGGCTTTCGTTACCCGCCTGGCGCTGGATTTCCGCAACACCTTTAAACGTGATGTGATGATTGATCTGGTGTGTTACCGCCGTCACGGGCATAACGAGGCCGATGAGCCAAGTGCAACCCAGCCGCTGATGTACCAGAAAATCAAAAAGCATCCGACCCCGCGCAAAATCTATGCCGATATTCTGACTGAACAGAATGTGGCGAGTGCGGAAGATGCCACTGAAATGGTCAATCTGTACCGTGATGCGCTCGACGCCGGTGATTGCGTGGTGGAAGAATGGCGTGCGAACGACATGCATACCTTCACCTGGTCGCCGTACCTGAATCACGAATGGGATGAAGAGTACCCGAACAAGGTTGAACCGAAGCGTTTGCAGGAACTGGCACGTCGCGTAAGCCACGTACCGGAAGCCATCGAAATGCAGGCCCGCGTTGCGAAGATTTACGCTGACCGTAATGAAATGGCCGAAGGCAACAAGAAATTTGATTGGGGTGGCGCTGAGAACCTGGCCTACGCCACATTGGTCGATGAAGGTATTCCCATTCGTCTGTCCGGTGAGGATATGGGGCGTGGTACTTTCTTCCACCGTCACGCGGTTGTTCACAACCAAAAAAACGGTTCGGTCTATGTGCCATTGTCGAACATTCACAACAGTCAGGGCATGTTTAATGTCTGGGACTCCGTGTTGTCCGAAGAGGCCGTTCTGGCGTTTGAATACGGTTATGCCACCGCAGAACCGCGCACCCTGACTATCTGGGAAGCACAGTTTGGTGACTTCGCCAACGGCGCTCAGGTCGTTATCGACCAGTTCATCAGTTCCGGCGAGCAGAAATGGGGCCGTATGTGCGGTCTGGTCATGCTGTTGCCACACGGTTACGAAGGGCAGGGGCCGGAGCATTCCTCCGCTCGTCTGGAGCGTTATCTGCAACTTTGCGCTGAGCAGAATATGCAGGTATGTATCCCGTCTACCCCTGCGCAGGTGTACCACATGATCCGTCGTCAGGCGCTGCGCGGAATGCGTCGTCCGCTGATTGTCATGTCACCGAAGTCTCTGCTGCGTCATCCGTTAGCGGTTTCTACGCTGGACGAACTGGCCAACGGCAGCTTCCTGCCGGCGATTGGTGAAGTGGACGAACTGGATCCTAAACAGGTTAAGCGCGTCGTGATGTGTTCAGGCAAGGTCTATTATGATCTGCTGGAGCAACGTCGTAAAAACGAGCAGACCGATGTGGCTATCGTTCGTATCGAACAGCTATATCCCTTCCCGCACAAGGCCATTCAGGAAGTGCTTGAGAAATTCTCGCATGTTCATGATTTCGTCTGGTGTCAGGAAGAGCCGCTGAACCAGGGTGCCTGGTACTGCAGCCAACACAATTTCCGTGAAGTGATTCCTTTCGGGGCTTCTTTACGTTACGCGGGACGTCCGGCGTCTGCCTCTCCGGCAGTAGGCTATATGTCTGTTCACCAGAAGCAGCAGCAAGATCTGGTTAATGATGCGTTGAACGTTAATTAACGATTTTAAGAAGGATTGAGAATGAGTAGCGTAGATATTTTGGTCCCTGACCTTCCTGAATCCGTTGCGGATGCAACGGTTGCCACCTGGCACAAAAAGCCTGGCGACAGTGTTGAGCGCGATGAAGTGCTGGTTGAGATCGAAACGGACAAAGTGGTGTTGGAAGTCCCGGCAAGTGAAGCCGGTATTCTGGACAGCATTCTGGAACATGAAGGCGCGACCGTTATTTCACGTCAGATTTTGGCGCGTATTCGCCCGGGCAACAGCACCGGCAAACCAAGCCAGGAAAAGAGTTCTGATAAAGAGTCTACCCCTTCTCAGCGCCACACTGCGGCTCTGGAAGAGGAGAGCAATGACGCCCTCAGCCCGGCGATTCGCCGTCTGATCGCAGAACACTCTCTCGACGCCAATGCGATTAAAGGCAGCGGTGTGGGTGGTCGTCTGACTCGCGAAGACATCGAAGCGCATATTGCCAAATCAGGTAAAGATGCCAAGCCTGCGGCTGACGCGGCACCGGCTAAAACAGCAACCGCTGCTGGCCCGGCTATCGGCGCGCGCAGTGAAAAACGCGTTCCGATGACCCGTCTGCGCAAACGCGTAGCCGAGCGTCTGCTGGAAGCGAAAAACAGTACCGCCATGCTGACGACGTTCAACGAAATCAACATGAAGCCGATCATGGACATGCGTAAGCAGTACGGCGATGCGTTCGAGAAACGTCACGGTGTACGTCTGGGCTTTATGTCTTTCTACCTGAAAGCCGTCGTCGAAGCGCTGAAACGTTACCCAGAAGTGAATGCTTCTATTGATGGCGAAGACGTGGTTTACCACAACTACTTCGACGTCAGTATTGCGGTTTCGACGCCTCGTGGTCTGGTTACGCCAGTGCTGCGTGATGTCGATACCCTGGGTATGGCTGACATTGAGAAGAACATCAAAGAGCTGGCAGTGAAAGGCCGTGACGGTAAGCTGAAAGTTGAAGAGCTGACCGGCGGTAACTTCACCGTGACCAACGGCGGCGTATTTGGCTCGCTGATGTCCACGCCAATCATCAACCCGCCACAGAGTGCGATCCTTGGTATGCATGCCATCAAAGATCGTCCAATGGCGGTGAATGGTCAGGTTGTTATCCTGCCAATGATGTATCTGGCACTCTCTTATGACCACCGCCTGGTTGATGGCCGTGAGTCTGTGGGCTTCCTGGTGACCATCAAAGAAATGCTGGAAGATCCAGCTCGTCTGCTGCTGGACGTTTAGTCCCGGCCCCGAGCAAAAGAGATCGTTAAAATCTGAGGCACGGTTCGCCGTGCCCTGATATGCCTTCCTACTAAGAATGGATAGAACATCATGAATTTACACGAGTATCAGGCGAAACAGCTGTTCCTGCGCTACGGCCTGCCAGCGCCAACAGGTTTTGCCTGTTCCACTCCGCGTGAAGCGGAAGAAGCGGCATCGAAAATCGGTGCGGGTCCGTGGGTAGTCAAATGTCAGGTTCATGCCGGTGGTCGCGGTAAAGCGGGCGGCGTGAAAGTGGTCAAAAGCAAAGAAGAGATCCGCGCTTTTGCTGAAAACTGGTTAGGCAAACGTCTGGTCACATACCAGACAGATGCGCACGGCCAGCCGGTAAACCAGATCCTGGTTGAAGCGGCTACCGACATCGATAAAGAACTGTACCTCGGTGCAGTCGTCGACCGCAGCTCACGTCGTGTGGTGTTCATGGCGTCTACTGAAGGCGGCGTGGAAATTGAAACGGTTGCGGAAGAAACCCCGCACCTGATCCACAAAGTTGCACTGGATCCACTGACCGGTCCTCAGCCGTATCAGGGCCGTGAACTGGCGTTCAAACTGGGTCTGACCGGTAAACAAGTTCAGCAGTTCACCAAGATTTTCATGGGTCTGGCGGCTATTTTCCTTGAGCGCGATCTGGCGATGATCGAAATCAACCCGCTGGTCGTAACGACCGCCGGTGACCTGATTTGCCTTGACGGCAAACTGGGTGCAGACGGCAACGCTTTGTTCCGTCAGCCAGAGTTGCGCGAAATGCGTGACCACAGCCAGGAAGATGCGCGTGAGTCTCAGGCTGCACAGTGGGAACTGAACTACGTTGCTCTCGACGGCAACATCGGTTGCATGGTGAACGGTGCCGGTCTGGCGATGGGTACCATGGACATCGTTAAGCTGCACGGCGGCGAACCGGCTAACTTCCTTGACGTTGGCGGCGGCGCGACCAAAGAACGCGTTACCGAAGCGTTCAAAATCATTCTGTCTGACGAAAAAGTGAAAGCTGTTTTCGTTAACATCTTCGGCGGCATCGTACGCTGCGACCTGATTGCCGACGGTATTATAGGCGCGGTGGCGGAAGTGGGCGTCAACGTACCGGTTGTGGTACGTCTTGAAGGTAACAATGCCGAGCTGGGTGCCAAGAAATTGGCGGACAGCGGTTTGAACATCATTGCAGCGACCAGCCTGACCAATGCGGCTCAACAAGTCGTCGCAGCAGTGGAGGGGAAATAATGTCGATTTTAATCAACAAAAACACCAAAGTGATTTGCCAGGGTTTCACCGGCAGCCAGGGTACTTTCCACTCTGAACAAGCGATCGCTTACGGCACGCAGATGGTCGGCGGCGTAACGCCGGGCAAAGGCGGCACTCAGCATCTCGGCCTGCCCGTTTTCAACACCGTGCGTGAAGCTGTTGAAACCACTGGTGCGACGGCTTCTGTGATTTATGTTCCGGCTCCTTTCTGTAAAGATTCGATCCTGGAAGCTATCGATGCCGGTATCAAATTGATTATCTGTATCACTGAAGGCATCCCGACGCTGGACATGCTGGTGGTGAAAATGAAGCTTGAGCAGAGCGATGCGGTGATGATCGGGCCAAACTGCCCGGGCGTGATCACTCCGGGCGAATGCAAAATCGGCATCATGCCAGGCCACATTCATAAGCCGGGCAAAGTGGGTATTGTTTCCCGCTCTGGTACCCTGACTTATGAAGCCGTTAAGCAGACCACTGACAACGGTTTCGGCCAGTCAAGCTGCGTCGGCATTGGCGGTGATCCGATCCCTGGCTCTAACTTCATCGATATCCTGAAGCTGTTCCAGGAAGATCCACAGACTGAAGTGATCGTGATGATCGGCGAAATCGGCGGTAACGCAGAAGAGGAAGCCGCGGCTTATATCAAAGCTCACGTGACCAAGCCTGTTGTCGGTTATATCGCGGGCGTAACCGCCCCTAAAGGCAAACGTATGGGCCACGCTGGCGCGATCATTGCGGGTGGTAAAGGGACGGCGGATGACAAGTTTGCTGCGCTTGAAGCCGCAGGCGTGAAAACTGTACGCAGCCTGGCTGATATCGGCGACGCAGTAAAAGCCGTTCTGCCACAATAAAATAACAGCCTGTTATTTTTTGCCTTTAAAGGTCACCTGCGGGTGGCCTTTTTTATTGCTGCTATAATATTTAACATTGCGCTTTTTTAATCATAAATCTTAACAACCGATAAAGAGCGCAAAGGGAATGAAACGTTAATAATTAGATTTAAAAGATGTCACTGGTGATATTAAATTCACTTTAAAGTCACAATAAATTAACACCTATTGCTTCAATAAAACCGTTTGAAACCAATAATTAACATTGTTTTGAGTTTTTTAGAGAAAGCGTAAGAACATGATAGAAATAAAGAGTGATATAGGCTTAAATTGCGGCAGATCAATTTCAGGCCATGATACCAATCTGGCTGCTAATTGACCTAAGAGTGGAAATTGGATTTCGGTCACGTAAAAACCTATTTATTGTGTGGGATTAGTGGCGTAACATTATGAACCTGTAACATGAGTATCCAAGAACAGGTCTAAGATTGTTAAATTTCCCCGATCGTCACAACCGTTCGCTGTGGTTTGCATTGCAGTTCTCCTGCGTCCGCGCGAAGTGAGGTTGGGTATCAGGCGCATTATCTCTCCGTTGATAGGGGAGTGCGTTTTAAGACAGGTTTTATTTGTTTGGCAGGTTTTTGAAAGTGGAAGTCATGAGGCGTTCCGGCAACCGGTTCGTCAGAGAGTCGCAAGTTGGAGTCTTCCTCCGAGGAGCAAGGGGTCAAGATGTTTGATATCGTTGAACTGTCGCGTTTACAGTTTGCTTTAACGGCCATGTACCATTTCCTGTTTGTCCCATTAACGCTTGGTATGGCGTTCCTGTTGGCAATTATGGAAACTGTCTATGTGCTTACCGGCAAACAAATCTATAAAGATATGACCAAATTCTGGGGCAAGTTATTTGCAGTTAACTTCGCTCTGGGTGTGGCCACAGGTTTGACTATGGAGTTCCAGTTCGGGACTAACTGGTCATATTTCTCACATTACGTCGGTGATATCTTTGGGGCCCCTCTGGCCATCGAAGGTTTGATGGCGTTCTTCCTGGAATCCACCTTAGTCGGCTTATTCTTCTTTGGTTGGGATCGTTTAACGAAAGTTCAGCACATGACGGTGACCTGGTTTGTTGCCCTCGGTTCTAACTTATCGGCACTTTGGATCCTGGTCGCCAACGGCTGGATGCAAAACCCGATTGCCTCTGACTTCAACTATGAAACCATGCGTATGGAAATGGTCAGCTTCTCTGAGCTGGTCCTGAACCCGGTTGCGCAGGTTAAATTCGTTCACACCGTGGCGGCAGGCTATGTCACTGGCGCGATGTTCATTCTGGCAATCAGCTCTTACTACCTGCTGAAAGGGCGCGACATTGGCTTTGCCAAGCGTTCATTCGCCATTGCGGCAAGCTTCGGTTTGGCGGCTGTACTGTCCGTTATCGTACTGGGTGATGAATCCGGCTATGAAATGGGTGACGTACAGAAGACAAAACTGGCTGCCATTGAAGCCGAGTGGGACACCCAACCTGCACCGGCTAACTTCACGCTGATCGGCCTGCCAAATCAGGACAAAATGGAAAATGAATATTCCATTCAGATTCCGTACCTGCTTGGTCTGATTGCCACCCGTTCGGTCGATACGCCAGTCACGGGTCTGAAAGACCTGATGGCACAGCATGAAGTGCGTATTCGTAACGGCATGATTGCTTACAACCTGCTGGAAGAGTTGCGTTCAGGGAACACTGACCCTGTTGTTCGCAGTGACTTCGAAAAGGCTAAGCAGGATCTCGGTTACGGAATGCTGCTAAAACGCTATACGCCTAACGTTACCGACGCGACCGAAGCGCAAATCCAGCAAGCGACGAAAGATTCGATTCCACGCGTTCTGCCACTGTACTTCGCTTTCCGTATCATGGTGGCCGCAGGCTTCCTGATGCTGGCGATCATTGGTCTTTCGTTCTTCGCGGTTCTGCGCGGCAAGATTGGTCAGAAACGCTGGCTACATCGTGCAGCACTCTGGGGACTGCCGCTGCCGTGGATTGCCGTTGAAGCGGGCTGGTTCGTGGCTGAGTACGGCCGTCAACCGTGGGCGATTGGTGAAGTGCTACCGACTGCGGTGGCTAACTCATCGCTGACAACCGCTGACGTTCTGATGTCGATGGGGTTGATTTGCGGTCTGTACACCCTGTTCCTGGTCGCTGAAATGTTCCTGATGTTCAAGTTTGCCCGTCTGGGGCCAAGCAGTCTGAAAACCGGCCGCTACCACTTTGAACAACCTTCAGCGCCGCTTGAGCAAGCTCGGTAATAGGGAGTCCACATATGTTTGATTATGAAGTTTTACGGTTCATCTGGTGGGTATTGATCGGCGTACTGTTTATCGGGTTCGCCGTCACCGATGGATTTGATATGGGCGTGGGGATCTTGCTGCGGATCATCGGTAAATCCGATACTGACCGCCGCGTGATGATCAACTCCATCGCTCCGCACTGGGATGGCAACCAGGTATGGCTTATCACTGCTGGCGGCGCACTGTTTGCCGCCTGGCCGATGGTCTATGCCGCTGCTTTCTCCGGCTTCTACGGTGCGATGATCTTGGTGCTGTGCGCCTTGTTCTTCCGTCCGTTAGGCTTTGACTACCGTTCAAAACTGGAGAGTCCACGCTGGCGTGGCATGTGGGACTGGGGCATCTTCATTGGTAGCTTCGTGCCTGCACTGGTGTTCGGCGTGGCGTTCGGTAACCTATTGTTAGGTGTGCCTTTCCATATCGATGAATACCTGCGTCTGTACTACACCGGCAGCCTGTTCCAGTTGCTCAATCCGTTTGGCCTGTTGGCCGGGATTGTCAGCCTGACAATGCTCATTACGCAGGGTGCAACTTACCTGCAAATGCGTACGACGGGCGAACTGCACCTGCGCACCCGCGCGGCCTCGCAGATTTCTGCCCTGGTGATGATGGTCTGCTTCCTGATTGCAGGCGTCTGGCTGGTAAAAGGTATTGATGGCTTCGTGGTGACGTCTGCACTGGATACCGCAGGTCAGTCCAACCCGCTGCGCAAAACTGTAGCGCATCAGGCTGGCGCGTGGTTGCTGAATTACAACAAAATGCCAGGCCTGTGGGCTATCCCGGCATTGGGTGTGATTCTGCCGCTGCTGACAATTCTGTTCTCGCGCATCAATAAAGGCGCGCTGGCCTTTGTGTCATCTTCGCTGACCATTGCTTGTGTGATCCTGACGGCCGGTATCACTATGTTCCCATTCGTCATGCCATCAAGCACCACGCCTGATGCCAGCCTGACAATGTGGGATGCAACCTCCAGCCTGCTGACGTTGAAAGTGATGACCGTGGTGGCCTGTATCTTTGTGCCGATTATCCTTATCTACACCAGTTGGGCGTATTACAAGATGTTTGGTCGTCTCGACAAAACTTACATCGAAAACAACAAACACTCTTTGTACTAATCGTTCATCTGAACGGGAGATAACACTATGTGGTATTTTGCCTGGATACTTGGAACGTTGCTGGCTTGCTCGTTCGGCATCATCACTGCGCTGGCGTTCGAGAACGTAGAAGCGAACAAAGCTGCCGCAGAGAAAGATGGGCAATAATGAGTCTGCTCGCTGATAAGCTGTATGCCGTCACTGACAAGGGTCCCTTGCGGGCCCTTTCACTGGCAATGGCACTCGTCCTGGCAGGTTGTGTGTTCTGGCAACCTGCGAAGTTTGCGTCGTCAACCAGCCAGCTTGAAGTCTGGCATGGGATCATTCTGATTTGGGCTGTTTGCACCGGATTGATTCACGGCTTTGGATTTCGTCCTCACCGGTCTGTATGGAAAGCGTTCTTCTCTCCCTTACCGGCGATGATTATCCTGCTCGCAGGGCTTCTTTACTTTTTTAGCTAGTTTGTTTATCTAATATAGATAGATATTTACACGACTTTTCCTATGGGCCATTCAGGCCCATAATTATTTGCATTCTCGTCTTGCAACCCATTCCCAACCTGAAAGCTCTTGCGTATAGTAGGCCCGTCAAATTGCATTACGGGATGTAGAGTGAGTAATTCGTTGTTCCGATGGCCGGTTCGTGTCTACTACGAAGACACAGACGCGGGAGGGGTGGTCTACCACGCCCGATACGTCGCCTTTTTTGAAAGGGCTCGCACAGAGATGTTGCGCCAACGCAATTTTCACCAGCAGCAGTTGCTGGCTGAACACGTCGCTTTTGCTGTCCGCCGCATGACGGTCGAATATTTGGCTCCGGCTCGTCTTGATGACCTGCTTGATGTCCAAAGTGAGATAACGTCTATCCGGGGGGCTTCTCTTACCTTTGCACAACGAATTCTTGATGCGAGTGGCAACGTTCTCTGTACTGCAGAGGTGTTAATCGCTTGTATCGATCCAAACCAAATGAAGCCGAAAGCGCTTCCTAAGTCTATTGTCGCGGAGTTTAAGCAGTGACTGACATGAACATGCTTGATTTGTTTTTAAAGGCCAGCATCCTGGTTAAGCTAATTATGCTTATTCTGGTGTGCTTCTCTGTCGCGTCTTGGGCGATCATCATTCAACGTACGAAAGTACTGAATGCCGCCACCCGCGAGGCAGAAGCGTTTGAAGATAAATTCTGGTCCGGTATTGAGCTTTCACGCCTCTACCAGGAAAGCCAGGGCCGTCGTGAGAACCTCACCGGCGCCGAACAGATTTTCCATTCAGGTTTCAAAGAGTTCGCTCGTTTGCACCGTGCGAACAGCCACGCGCCAGAGTCGGTTATTGAAGGCTCTTCCCGTGCCATGCGTATCTCTTTCAACCGTGAGATGGAATCGCTGGAAATGCACATTCCATTCTTGGGTACCGTCGGTTCCATCAGCCCGTACATCGGCCTGTTTGGTACGGTCTGGGGGATCATGCACGCCTTCATCGGTTTGGGTTCTGTGAAACAGGCTACCTTGCAGATGGTTGCCCCCGGTATTGCTGAGGCATTGATTGCCACTGCAATCGGTCTTTTCGCTGCGATCCCTGCGGTTATGGCCTACAACCGTCTGAACCAGCGTGTGAACAAACTCGAACAAAATTACGATAACTTCATGGAAGAATTCACGGCTATCCTGCACCGTCAGGCTTTCTCTCGCGAAAGCAGCAGTAACTAAGGGGGATAGCATGGCTCGAGTTCGAGGTCGTCGTAACCGTCGTGAAGGTAAGTCGGAAATCAACATCGTTCCGCTGCTTGACGTGCTTTTGGTATTGCTGCTGATTTTCATGGCAACGGCACCGATTATTACGCAAAGCGTGGAAGTTGATCTTCCAGATGCGACAGACTCAAAAACAGTGTCCAGTGATGATAATCCACCGGTCATTGTTGAAGTTTCCGGCGTCGGTCAATACACCATTGTGGTGGATCATCAGCGTATGGAACAGTTGCCGGAACAGCAGGTTGTGGCGGAAGCTGCCAACCGTATCAAGGCTAATCCGAAAACGGTGTTCCTGATCGGCGGCGCAAAAGATGTGCCTTATGATGAGATCATCAAAGCACTGAACATGCTTCATCAGGCCGGTGTTAAATCTGTTGGTTTGATGACACAACCTATCTGACGATAGGCATTTGTAACACTTATTGGAAACCCGGCTTCTTCCTGGCCTGATAAAACGGTTATTTGCGTAGCAATAACCGGCGCTGAAGAAACCCGGGTTTTTGGCAATCCTGTGTTGGGAAATCTATTTTGGTAAAGGCAACTGCAACTGAACAAAACGCTAAGCTCAAACGCGCCGTTATTGTTTCGGTCGTTCTGCATGTCATCATTATAGCCCTGTTGGTCTGGGGATCGCTGTCCGAAGACACCAGCATGAGTGGCGGTGGCGGCGGGAGTGATATCTCTGCTGTGATGGTAGATCCGAGTGCGGTGGTCGATCAGTACAACCGGCAACAGCAGCAATCGGCTGATGCTCAACGTGCGGCGCAATCGCGCCAGAAAAAGTCGGAACAGCAGACTGAAGAACTTCAGCAGAAGCAGGCAGCAGAGCAGCAACGACTGAAAGAATTAGAGAAAGAGCGTTTGCAGGCGCAGGATGACGCCAAGCAGGCTCAGGAAGAAGCCAAGCAACAAAAACAAGCCGTCGAGCAGCAGAAACAGGCTCAGGAACAACAGAAACAAGCTGAGGACGCCGCGGCGAAAGCCAAAGCAGAAGCGGCGAAGGCACAGGCTGATGCCGCTGCTAAAGCGAAAGCTGAAGCAGATAAAGCGGCGAAAACCGCAGCTGACGCTCAGAAAAAAGCAGCGACTGAAGCCAAGAAACAGGCTGAAGCTGAAGCCGCTGCCGCGGCTACGGCAGCTAAAAAACAAGCCGAGGCAGACGCGAAGAAAGAAGCGGCTGCTGAAGCTAAAAAACAAGCTGCCGCTGACGCTAAGCAAGCCGCCGCCGATGCTAAAGAAGCGGCCGAGGCCACTGCAGCACAGGCTAAGGCTGACGCTGCCGCTGAGAAGAAAGCCGAAGCGGCGGCTGCGGCTAAAAAAGCCGCTGCCGATAAAAAAGCAGCAGCTGCCGCGGCAGCTAAGCAATCTGAGTCCGTCGACGATCTCTTCGGTGGTCTGGCAGATTCTAAAAATGCTCCTAAAGGGGGCTCTGCTGGCGGAGCATCCGCTCCGGCAGGGAAGGGCACTCAGAAGAAAGCTGGCGCATCCGGTGCTGATATTGCGAACTATGGCAGCCAGATTAAGGCCGCCATTGAGAGCAGATTCTATGACGCGTCATCATATGCAGGCAAAACCTGTACGCTGCGCGTTAAAATGGCACCCGATGGTTTATTGATAGACGTGAAGGCGGAGGGCGGCGATCCGGCGCTTTGCCAGGCAGCGCTCGCTGCGGCAAGGCAGGCGAAGTTCCCAAAACCGCCTTCAGAAGCAGTTTACGACGTATTTAAGAATGCGCCATTAGACTTCAAGCCATAGTAATTATTGAAAATAGTGATTTTTCAGACTTTTACTATGGTATGTAGGTTGAAATTCTAGTTTTGTGTGCGTTGGTTTGTTAAAATTCTGCTAAATTATCGCGGGCAGATTGGTCCAGATAAGGGAGATACAATGAAGCAGGCATTTCGAGTAGCGTTCGGCCTTTTGATACTGTGGGCATCTGTGTTACACGCAGAAGTTCGCATTGAAATCACCCAGGGGGTGGATTCCGCTCGCCCAATCGCGGTTATCCCTTTTAAATGGGCTGGCCCGGGTGCTCCACCTGAAGATATTGGTGCCATTGTGGCAGCCGATTTACGCAACAGTGGTAAATTCAATCCAATCGATGCATCCCGTATGCCTCAGCAGCCGTCAAGCGCATCAGAAGTGACGCCAGCGGCATGGACCGCACTCGGTATTGACGCAGTTGTCGTCGGCCAGGTGCAACCGAGCGCTGATGGCAAGTATTTGGTTTCTTACCAGTTAGTGGATACCGCAGGTTCTCCGGGTACCGTTCTGGCGCAAAACCAGTACCAAATTACCAAGCAGTGGTTACGTTACTCTGCCCATACTGCCAGCGATGAAGTGTTTGAAAAGCTGACCAGTATTAAAGGCGCGTTCCGTACACGTATTGCTTATATCGTGCAGACTAATGGGGGTAAATTCCCGTATGAACTGCGCGTTGCTGATTATGACGGCTACAACCAGTTCGTGGTTCACCGTTCGCCTGAACCACTGATGTCTCCGGCATGGTCTCCAGACGGCAGCAAACTGGCTTATGTCACCTTTGAAAGCGGTCGTTCTGCACTGGTCGTGCAAACGCTGGCCAATGGCGCGATCAAGCAAATTGCTTCGTTCCCACGCCATAACGGCGCGCCAGCATTCTCGCCAGACGGCAGCAAACTGGCCTTCGCTTTATCTAAAGGCGGCAGTCTGAATGTGTACGTAATGAATCTGGGCTCAGGTCAAATCAGCCAGGTGACTGACGGACGTAGCAACAATACCGAACCAACCTGGTATCCCGACAGCCAAAACCTGGCCTTCACCTCGGATCAGGGCGGTCGTCCTCAGTTGTATAAAGTGAATATTAATGGCGGTGCGCCTCAGCGTCTGACTTGGGAAGGTTCTCAGAATCAAGACTCTGATATCAGCACAGATGGTAAATTCCTGGTTATGGTAAGCACCAATGGTGGTTCCCAGCACATCGCCAAACAAGATCTGGAAACGGGAGCCGTTCAAGTTTTAACGGACACGTTCCTGGATGAGACGCCTAGTATCGCACCGAATGGCACCATGGTAATTTACAGCTCCTCTCAGGGACTGGGATCCGTGTTGCAGTTGGTCTCGACTGATGGGCGTTTCAAAGCGCGTCTTCCGGCGACTGATGGACAGGTAAAATTCCCTGCCTGGTCTCCGTACCTGTGATGCATATATGACTATGTATGGCAAATTATAAAAGGATCAACGAGATGCAACTGAACAAAGTGCTTAAAGGGCTGCTGCTGGCTGTGCCTGTACTGGCTATCGCCGCGTGTAGTTCTCACAAAAGCGCAGACAATGGCCAATCTGGTATGGGCGCTGGCGCTAGCACTGGTGCAGAAAGCGGCAACATGTCTTCTGAAGAGCAAGCACGTCTGCAGATGCAAGAACTGCAAAAGAACAATATCGTTTACTTTGGCTTAGACAAATACGATATCGCTTCTGACTTC
Organism: Enterobacterales bacterium; assembly: GCA_003864575.1. Classification (GTDB taxonomy): domain Bacteria; phylum Pseudomonadota; class Gammaproteobacteria; order Enterobacterales; family Enterobacteriaceae; genus Ewingella. Next base: position 11,303 of record BHES01000016.1, on the reverse strand, counting down.
GCTCAAATGCTGGACGCGCATGCAGCATTCCTGCGCAGCAACCCTTCATACAAAGTGACTGTTGAAGGTCATGCGGATGAACGTGGTACTCCGGAATACAACATCGCTCTGGGTGAGCGTCGTGCTACTGCAGTTAAAATGTATCTGCAAGGCAAAGGCGTTTCTGCAGACCAAATCTCTATCGTTTCTTACGGTAAAGAAAAACCAGCTGTACTGGGTCATGACGAAGCGGCTTACGCTAAAAACCGTCGTGCCGTACTGGTATACTAAGAGAGTCGCATGAGCAGTAACTTCAGAACTCACTTGTTGAGTCTGTCGTTACTGGTTGGCGTAGCGGTCCCATGGGCCGCTACTGCCCAAGCGCCAATCAGTGATGTCGGCTCAGGCTCGATTGAAGATCGGGTCACCTCTCTGGAGCGTATTTCTAACGCTCACAGCCAGCTATTAACTCAACTTCAGCAACAGCTCTCTGACTCCCAGCGTGATATTGACACTCTTCGAGGTCAAATTCAGGAAAACCAATATCAGTTAAGTCAGGTCGCTGATCGTCAAAAGCAAATCTATCAGCAGATGGACAGCCTTAGCAGCCAGGGTTCAGCGGCCAATGCGAATGCTACCGCCTCAGGCGCTGCTGCCGGAGCTGCCGCTGGCGCGGCTACTGATTCATCCACTACAGCACCTGCGCAGGCTCCTGCCAGTACTGGCGATGAAAACAGTGACTACAATGCTGCGGTTTCACTCGCTCTGGAAAAGAAACAGTACGATCAGGCTATTTCTGCCTTCCAGGCATTTATCAAGCAGTACCCAAAATCCACTTACTTGCCTAATGCCAACTATTGGTTGGGGCAGCTGTATTACAACAAAGGTAAGAAGGATGACGCTGCGTATTTTTATGCAGTTGTGGTGAAAAATTTTCCCAAGTCTCCAAAAAGTTCGGACGCGATGTACAAGGTTGGGGTGATCATGCAAGAGAAAGGGCAGGTGGACAAAGCCAAAGCCGTCTATTCGCAGGTTGTAAAACAGTACCCCAATACCGATGCGGCCAAACAAGCTCAAAAACGTTTGTCTTCACAGTAATTCCTATTCAGGCCCGGAAAACACCGATTTCGTTTGTTTTCTGGGCTTGAATGCGTGAAGAACAAGCAGTCAGGCCATTTTCTTCAATTAAACGTTGCACTGAAAAGTTATATAAGTAATATATGCCACCGTTGCCCAGGCAACTGTAAGACGTTAAAGCAGTGAGAGATTTAGCTTTTGCGGGCCGTTAGCTCAGTTGGTAGAGCAGTTGACTTTTAATCAATTGGTCGCTGGTTCGAATCCAGCACGGCCCACCACTTCCGAGTGGAATGTGTAGTAAAGCAGTGCAGGATAAGAACCTCTGGTTCGAGCCGAGCGAAGCGAGACGACAACGCGAACGCGTTGCCCGCAGGGTGAGGCCGAAGGCCGAGTCAATCCAGCACGGCCCACCACTCTTAGGTGGCACGCAAGCAAAACAGTAAGCATTGAGAAGTAGACCGTGGGCCGTTAGCTCAGTTGGTAGAGCAGTTGACTTTTAATCAATTGGTCGCTGGTTCGAATCCAGCACGGCCCACCACTTCTTTCTTGTTTCATCTCATTGGACGTTAGTTGTACTGTAGTAATTCAGAGCGGGCCGTTAGCTCAGTTGGTAGAGCAGTTGACTTTTAATCAATTGGTCGCTGGTTCGAATCCAGCACGGCCCACCACTTCCGAGTGGAATGTGTAGTAAAGCAGTGCAGGATAAGAACCTCTGGTTCGAGCCGAGCGAAGCGAGACGACAACGCGAACGCGTTGCCCGCAGGGTGAGGCCGAAGGCCGAATCAATCCAGCACGGCCCACCACTTCCGAGTGGAATGTGAACCAAGTCAGTAGATAGTAGAAGTATCGCGACATACCGCGGGCCGTTAGCTCAGTTGGTAGAGCAGTTGACTTTTAATCAATTGGTCGCTGGTTCGAATCCAGCACGGCCCACCACTGTTGAGTGGCAAAGGTAAGTCGGGTAAAGAAACGCCTCATGGCGTTTTTTTCGTTTTAACCTCTCCCAAAATCATCTTTCGCCCAATTTTTTAAGTCCCTTAAACACTTTTTGCCTTAAGATTAAAATTCAAGCGACTTTCCCGCTCATCTACGGTATTTTGTTTAGCATATAAAACAAACGGACGAATTTTCTCCGTTATGCTTCCTGAGTCCGGCCACAAGAGATGATGAGAGATGAGCGAGACTTTAGATCTGAATGCAGCCGTGTATCCTTTTCCTCCTAAGCCAGCTCCGTTGAGCCAGGATGAAAAAGCCTTCTACAAAGCAAAAATCAAAACCCTGCTGAAGCAGCGCAATGCCGTCATGGTGGCGCACTATTATACCGATCCGGAAATTCAGGCGCTGGCGGAAGAGACCGGCGGCTGCGTGGCGGACTCGCTGGAGATGGCGCGTTTTGGCAGTCAGCATCCGGCCTCAACGCTGCTTGTTGCTGGCGTGCGCTTTATGGGGGAAACCGCTAAAATCCTCAGCCCTGAGAAAACTGTGCTGATGCCGACGCTCAATGCAGAATGCTCATTAGACCTGGGCTGCCCGGAGCAAGCGTTTTCTGATTTTTGCGACAGCCATCCTGACCGCACCGTTGTGGTCTACGCTAATACTTCCGCCGCTGTGAAAGCACGCGCCGACTGGGTGGTGACGTCCAGCATCGCGGTCGAGCTCATAGAACACCTCGACAGTCTGGGCCAGAAAATCATTTGGGCGCCGGACCGCCATTTAGGTAATTACGTCCGTAAGCAGACCGGCGCAGATATTCTTTGCTGGCAGGGCGCATGTATCGTGCACGATGAATTTAAAACTCAGGCGCTGGAACGCATGAAAGCGTTGTATCCGGATGCCGCCGTGCTGGTGCATCCCGAATCGCCGCAGGCCATTGTCGATATGGCGGATGCCGTCGGTTCGACCAGCCAGCTGATTCAGGCGGCGAAAACCCTGCCAAACAGCAAACTGATTGTCGCCACGGATCGCGGTATCTTTTATAAAATGCAGCAGGCTGTGCCGGACAAAGAGTTGTTCGAAGCGCCAACGGCCGGCGAGGGTGCCAGCTGTCGCACCTGCGCGCACTGCCCGTGGATGGCAATGAACGGTCTGAAAGCCATTGCTGAAGGGCTGGAACTCGGCGGGGCTCAGCATGCAATCGAAGTGGACGAAGCGCTGCGGGTCAAATCACTGATCCCATTGAACCGGATGCTGGATTTTGCCGCACAACTTAAACTGCGCGTGCAGGGTAAGGCATAAACTGAGGGAGCATTGCTCCTGCCTGAATAATGCTACAGAAGGGAATCGTTATGGATTTTTTCAGTACCAGTAATATTTTGGTCCATATTCCGCTGGGTAAGGGCGGGTATGATCTTTCATGGATTGAGGCTATTGGTACCTTGTTTGGCCTGCTGTGCATTTGGTACGCCAGCAAAGAGAAGATCATCAACTACCCGTTTGGCCTGATTAACGTCACGCTGTTTGCGGTAATTTTCTTCCAGATTCAGCTTTACGCCAGCTTGCTGCTGCAAATATTCTTCTTCGCCGCCAACATTTATGGCTGGTATGCATGGAGCCGCCAGACTGCCGACAAGCAGGCCGAATTGCAAATCCGCTGGTTACCGCGTGGCAAAGCGTTGGTGTGGGGTGTGGTTTGCGTCGCGGGTATTGTGCTGATGACCTTTAACATTGACCGCGTGTTTGCGGCCCTGAGCCAGATTGCTGTAAACCTGATGCAGGCAATGGGGCTAAATGTGCAGATGCCCGTCTTGCAGCCTGATGCTTTCCCGTTCTGGGATTCCTCGATGATGGTGTTGTCGATTATCGCGATGCTATTAATGACCCGAAAATACGTGGAGAACTGGCTGGTGTGGGTGGTCATTGACGTGATCAGCGTGGCGATTTTTGCTTATCAGGGCGTTTACGCCATGGCGCTGGAATATGTGTTACTGACACTGATCGCCCTCAACGGTTCGTGGTTGTGGATCAAGAGTGCGGCTGAGAACGGCTCTAAGCCCCTTCAGCGCGTTTAAAGCAACAGGGAATAGGATTTATCGTAGCGCCTCCTTTATGGAGGCGCTGTGCGTTTGAGAGCCAAACAGATTAATGGTGATGAACGTGGCTGTGATTGTGTCCGTGATGATCGTGCCCGGCATCTGTCGCGCTGCTTTCATTAATCAGGCAGTCCGGGGTGCTGCACTCGCCATATTCCATCTGAACGGTGGCGTGTCCGATACGATATTTATCCAGCAGATATTTTTGTATCCGGCCTAACAGGGCGTCATGATCGTGTGGTGGCACAACCTGTACATGCAGCGTCATCAGGCGCTGTTCGCCAATTTGCCAGACGTGAACGTGATGCACGCTGCGCACTTCGGGGAGTGTGACTGACAGATCCTTGCGCAATTTATCAATATCCACCTCCTGCGGTGTGCCTTCGAGCAGCTCATGAAAACTCTCTTTCATTAAACGCCACGCATTATTCAGTACCAGACAGGACACCAGTACCGACAGAATGGGGTCAATTGGCGTCCAGCCGGTTTTCATGATGATCAGCGCTGCTGCGACCGCACCTATCGAACCAAGAAGATCGCCCATCACGTGTAGCGCCGCAGCGCGTACATTAAGATTGGCTTTCTCTTCACCCTGATGCAGTAGCCAGAAGGAGAATAGATTGGCGAACAGCCCGGCGATGCCGACTACCAGCATGGTTCCACCCATGACCGGTTGCGGGTTAACGAAACGAGTAATGGCTTCCCATACGATCAAAATAACGATAACTAGTAGCGCTGCTGCGTTTACAAACGCCGCCATCGTCGTCAGGCGCAAATAGCCAAACGTGTGGCTGGCGCTGGGTTTACGTTTGGCAAAATGTACCGCCAACAGGGCGATGAGCAGGGCTGCGGCATCAGTAAGCATATGGCCAGCATCGGCCAGCAGTGCGAGAGAGCCGGAAATTAAACCGCCAATCACCTCGATCACCATAAAGATCACGGTGATTAGAAATGCCAGCAGTAACCGGCGGCTGTTTTTGTCCTGGGGTAAAAATGACGAAGCTGACATACCTATCCTTATCTAATGTGAAACCGGTTGAAGCGGGCCGGATGCGACTTGCCTGTTGAGCATCGCCAGCAAATCCTGCGATAACCGGTGCATTTCATTATAGGCATCGGGAGAAATTCTGCCTTGCTGACAATCAGCGATAACCTCCTGACACACCGCTGCCTGAGCCGGATAACCGAGGATCAGCAGGCTGCCTTTAATACGATGCGCCGCATCTTTGAGCGCGTTGATCTCCCCACATTGATAGGCTATTTCAGCATTCTGCTGATCCTCCTCCAGCGTTTGTTTAAGTGTCTTTGTCAGACGTGTCATCAGTTGCTGATCCTGATTACCGGTTTGTGCAAGGCGCTCCGGCAGATCACCAAAAGGCGTGCTCGCAGGCAACAGCACACGACGGATGTCATCGAGAGAAATCGGTTTGGTCAGACAGTGTTGCACATTGAGGCGATCGAGTGGCAATTGGGTGAACTCCTGCACATCGGCGGAGCAGAGAATAATCTGGCAGCGCAGGTGTTGTGGGTGTTGACGCTCAGCGCGTCGCACCAATTTTGTCAGCAGAAGACCGTCTGGACGAGGCATGTTGTAATCGATGAACAATACCTCGAAAGGCTTTTCAGTATGAGCTTTCAGGAAAGCGCGGCCATTATCGAAGAGGGTGGCATTGATTCTGAAGGACGTGAGCTGTCGCTGCATTAAAAGTAAATTAGTCGGATGATCGTCAATCACTGCCACCCGCGATTCGGGAGCCACTGTCAGTTGCGGATCTGACGGAGAAGTCACCGTTGGCGCTTCGACCTGCGGGGCGGGAAGGATGATACGGACCTCTGTGCCGATATCGGGTTGGGAGTTGAGGTGCAGCATCCCCGCCATTTTATCCACGATCTCTTTGCAAACGGAGAGCCCAAGGCCGCTGCCCTGAACGGAAAGCTGCCGCGCACCCTGGCCGCGATAATAGGGCTCGAACAGATTGTCGATCTCAGCGGCTTCAATCCCGCAGCCGGTATCACTGACCACGATATCCAGCACGCCGCCGTACCTGCCGTCGTTGCGCCAACTGACGACAACGCTGATTTCTCCCCGTGCCGTAAATTTAATGGCATTGCCGATCAGATTATTCATCACCTGCATTAGCCGGTCGCTGTCAATCATCAGCATGTCCGGCAACGGTGTCAGCATTTTGACGCCAAAACTGACCGGTTTCAGGCCGATCAGCGGCGGGTACAGGCGAGTCAGTTGTGCCAGCCAGGTCGCCGGAGACATCGGTTTAGGTGAAAGCGTCAGAATGCCGGAATCGAGGCGGGCATAGTCCTGTAAATCATTGAGCAAATTCATCAGCGACGAAGCCGAACTGTAGATCAGCGGCAGATTCTCACCGGGGACTCTTTGGTGTTGCAGTTCCAATTCCAGCAGACCAAGGATCGCATGCATTGGGGTGCGCAATTCGTGGCTGATCGTCGCCAGAAACTGACTTTTATTGCGGTTTGCCGCTTCGGCCTGTTGCCGCGCCCGTTCCAGCGAATTCCGCTCCTCACGATCCCGGCGGCGATCCCTGCGTTGCAGCCACAGACGCCGGGCCAGAATCAGCAGCAATATCACCACCACCACGGCCAGCAGACTCAGCAGCCAGGTGGTTTGTGGCTGCATACGGTTATCGTTAACGGCGTCAATCAGGTTACGACGGTCACTGGTCCACTCATCCCGCAACGACTGCAGGGTCTGCGGCGGGATCTGTTGCAGATTTTTATCCAGAATCGACTGCAACAAAGCAGAGTCAAGACCGACACCAAAGGAGATCGGGTAGGAAATATTGTTGGCTGCGAAGGCCAGTTTTATGGTTCCGGCGTAGCGTGACAAAGAGGTAAAATTGGCGGACACAATGTTATCCACCAATGCATCAATCTGGCCGCTCGCCAATGCATCGTAAAGTGTCTGGGCATCGTCGAACTCCACACGCTGATCCCCTGTGGGGATTAGCGTTACAGCCAGGTCACCACGCATTACGCCAATGCGTTTTCCTTCTAAATCCTGCCAGGTGGAAATGCCATCGGTATTTTGTCGAACATAGACACCCCACAGTGAGCGGTGGAACGGCATGCTGCTCAGATAATGATCCCGGGAATCCGGCGACAACGGTAATACTGCGCGAAACAGTGCCGTCCCCTGACTGACCAGTGTATCTGACTGTTGTGGATCGTGTGCCCACACCGGCTCAAACGTCAGCCCGGTATTCTGCGCAATAATATTGAGAATCTCGACCACATAGCCGTGCGGCTCACCGTCAGAGCCACGGTAGATGAAGGGATAATCATTTTCTGTCGCGGCATAGGGCACGCGCGGGTGCTGCTGAACCCACTGTTCTTCGAGCGGAGTGAGCGATGCATTGCCCGCATCCAGATAGCTCGGGATCGGTTTATTCCAGCGCCCCTGAAGCGTATTCATCACCTCCATTGGCGTGCCGGATATCGTCTGGTTCAGTACCCCGAGCAGGGCAGGATTATTACTGGCGAACACAAAAGAGAGTGTGCCGAAATCCAGCGCGCTTTCGATGCGGTAAATCTGGCCGAGCTGAAGCTGCTCAACGATAAAACTGGCGCTGGCTTCATCAGCAATCAGGTAATCACTTTTGCCGTTGAGCAGGGAGTAGACGGCCTGCAAATTATTGTCGAACAGATGAACGTCCGGCGTCAGCTTACGGATGCGGTCATAAGCCTGCATCCCCGTCATTTTACTGATAGCAATTTGTGCATCTTGGGAGTTCACCATAATCTGGCGGTTATTCTGCCGGTTGCGCAGAACTCGCAGCGGGCTGATGTAATAAGGCGCAGATGCCCACATACCCGGTGGCAGAGCACTCAGCGGGAGCCCGTAAAGGAGATCGATCTCCCCCTTTGACAGGGCATTTTGCAATGCAGTGAGGGAAGGGTAACCCCGCAAATCGAGCGTAATGCCCGTGACCTGTTGCACATAGCTCAGATAATCTGCATTTAGGCCATAATAATCGTTGTCGATCAGAATGTTATACGGACTGGTATTGTCACTGAGAATGCCAATGCGCAGCGTTTTCCCGCGCCACGGGTTCTTCACGCCGCTAAGCAGAACATCTGTAGGCAAACTGAGGTTATTCGCCAGATGCAGCGGGATGGGGGTTGCCAGAACGGGATCAACGATCAGCATACAAATCAGCAGCCAACAGGCATGAAGCAAAGTTTTCACTGCTGTAACTCTTTGTAGACCGCTGCCAGCTCAAGCAAATTATTGGCACCGGTTTTCCGTAAAATACTGTTCTTGTGGGTGCTGACGGTTTTATTGCTGATAGTCAGCATCTGGGCTATCTGTAAATTCGAAAGCCCCTGTGCCAGTAAGCCAATGACCTGCAACTCTTTCGGGGTTAATACCGGTTGCTCGTGGGACTCGGTGGGGAACGGATGAGGTAGCCATTGAGGAAAGAAGCGCTCTCCCTGACTGACGGCATCGACAGCGGCGATCAAACGCGCCATTGGCTGGCCTTTACTGACAAACCCGCAGGCACCGCTATTTTGTGCCAGACGGGCGTACACATCCTCTTCCTGCGCGGTGTAAATCACGATGTTCAGTGCAGGGTAGTGTCGCAACATCCGTTTCATCAGTTGCAAACCATCAACCTGTGGCAGACCGATATCCAAAATCACCAGGTTAAAATCGCGTTCTGTCAGACATCGCATGGCATGAACATCGTCGGCCACGCTGGTCAGTTGCCACGGGTACGCTGATTTCTGCAATGCGGCCTCCAGCGCCACCTCAACTAAAGGGTGATCGTCGACCAGCAGCAGAGACAGTATAGGCATGAGGATTTTCAACGCTAAGAGATAAAAGGACTTTCAGCATAACCGAAGCGGTATCGCTTGCAAACGCCCACGAAAAAGGGAGCCGGAGCTCCCTCTCATGCATCAGATATGCATTAATTCCGCTAACAAATATCGCTGCTGCGGTATTAGTTACCCGTTGCTTTTGACTGATTGGTTCCCGGAACCTGATCCGGACAGCGGCCGTCTTTACACATGGATTTTTTGTGATCGACGGTTTTTTTGCTCATTGTCTGATGCGTTTTATCGGTGCTTTTATGGGCCTTTTTATGGACTTCGTTCACCGGCTTGTCAGTATCATTAATTTTGCTGTTATCGACCCCGTTAGGGGCGACTTTTTGAATGGAGCCTGGGCTACTAGCCTCATTGGCTGAACCATTGTTGGAACCCGCGTCAGTACCTTCTGCAAACGCTGCACCACTACCTAACGTCATTGTTGCGGCAATAATCATAATCGCAAGCTTGTTCATACCTTGTCTCTCCATCTTATGGCTGTGATATATCGTCGTTGTGTTGCTGTTGATAATCTATGTGTAAAGCCTAGCTGATGATTCCCCTGCCGCAATATTATTGAGACTATTCGTAAAGGCCTTGCCTGCTTAAAGTACATTTACACTGGCGCGCAATGCGGCTAGATTGGACGCGTTCAGCATTTCGCTACGCCTTCATTTTGAAAGACCCAATGGAACAGTTATGAATTATCAAAACGACGATTTACGCATCAAAGAAATTCAGGAACTTTTGCCTCCGGTAGCGCTTCTGGAGAAATTCCCGGCGACCGACAAAGCAGCAAAAACAGTATCTCAGGCACGTAATGCTATTCATAAGATACTGAAAGGAAACGATGATCGTTTACTCGTTGTCATTGGTCCCTGTTCAATTAATGATCCTAAAGCCGCGAAAGAATACGCTGCCCGTTTGCTGACTATGCGAGAAGAGTTGCGTGGCGAACTGGAAATTGTGATGCGCGTGTATTTTGAAAAACCGCGTACCACCGTGGGCTGGAAAGGGCTTATTAACGACCCACAGATGAACAACAGCTATCAAATTAATGATGGCCTGCGTATAGCACGCAAATTATTGCTGGATATTAATGATTCAGGTTTACCGGCCGCCGGTGAATTCCTCGATATGATCACCCCACAATATTTAGCCGATCTGATGAGCTGGGGCGCAATTGGTGCACGTACCACGGAATCTCAGGTTCACCGCGAACTGGCTTCAGGTCTGTCCTGTCCGGTTGGTTTCAAAAATGGTACTGACGGTACGATTAAAGTGGCTATCGACGCCATTAACGCTGCCGGTGCGCCGCATTGCTTCCTGTCAGTGACCAAATGGGGCCATTCGGCGATTGTCAGCACCAGCGGCAACAACGACTGTCACATCATTTTGCGCGGCGGTAAAAAACCGAACTACAGCGCAGAAGATGTCAAAGAAGTGAAAGAAGGTCTGAAAAAGGGCGGTTTATCTGCGCAGATCATGATCGATTTCAGCCACGCGAACAGCAGCAAACAGTTCAAAAAACAGATGGAAGTCTGTACTGACGTTTGCGGTCAACTGGCGAACGGCGAACAGGCGATCATGGGCGTCATGGTAGAAAGCCACCTGGTCGAAGGAAGCCAAAACCTCGACAGCGGTGAGCCTCTGACTTACGGCCAAAGCGTGACCGATGCTTGTATCGGCTGGGAAGATACCGAAGTCCTGCTGCGTGAATTGGCTGGTGCGGTAAAAGCGCGTCGCGGTTAACCTCTTAACCTGATTCGTACCAAGCCCCGTTTATTCGGGGCTTTTTGCTGTCTAAAACCCAGTATTGAACCTTATCTTTGCACAGAAGAGAGTGTTTTTAATATTGTGTTTTATGTATTCGACATTGTAATGTTTTTGCTATGTATACCCGTGGTCATTGAAAGTGCTTGATTATCCAGCTGATAAATATCATGCTCAGCGCGATGAAAATAGAGCTGACTGCAAAACAGAAGATTGCCCTTGAAGAGCTACAGCGTCAAAGTCGTGACCATCATGTCCGCGACAGAATACGCTGTGTCTTACTTTCTTCTGAAGGATGGTCACCGCCCATGATCGCGCAGTCTCAACGCATCCATGAAACGACCGTTCGCCGTCATCTGAATGACTGGCTTAATGAAGAAAAACTCAAGCCCGAAAATGGCGGTTCTGACAGTCATCTCAGCGAGGCACAGGCAGCAGAACTCATCATCTATCTGACGGATAATCTTCTTCCGACCACGCAGGCTATCATCGAACAGGTTGATGACTGGTGGGGTATCCGTTACACCGTTCCCGGCATGAACAAATGGCTGCACCGTAATGAGTTCAGCTACAAAAAACCGGTTGGCGTACCCCATAAGT
>BHES01000015.1 GCA_003864575.1 Enterobacterales bacterium | reverse complement strand
CATTTACCCTGGTTATCATTATCAGGTGATTGATTCCCTGATCACGAATTTCCACTTGCCTGAATCAACATTGATCATGCTGGTATCGGCGTTTGCCGGCTATAAAAATACCATGAATGCTTACCATCAGGCGGTAGCTGAGCAGTACCGTTTCTTTAGTTATGGCGATGCGATGTTCATCAACCGTAACCCGCTAGCCCCGCAGGAAGTCGTGGAGTCAGCCACTGTAAGCCAGTAATTCTCGGCCCGGACGCATTCGGTGTATCTGGGCTTTCTTTCGGGGCGTGATGCCGCGGATTTTACCTCATCAGACTGTTTCTCTGATGCTGGAGGCAATGTGAAGTACGAATTAAGCACCACCGATGGCCGCGCGCGTCGCGGACGTCTGGTATTCGAACGCGGCGTGGTTGAAACCCCTGCATTTATGCCTGTCGGTACGTACGGCACGGTAAAAGGCATGACGCCGGAAGAAGTAAAAGAAACCGGTGCGCAGATCCTGCTCGGCAACACCTTCCACCTGTGGCTGCGCCCGGGTCAGGAAGTGATGAAGCTGCACGGCGATCTACATGATTTCATGAACTGGCATGGCCCAATCCTCACCGATTCTGGCGGCTTCCAGGTGTTCAGCCTGGGTGCGATGCGTAAGATCAAAGAAGAGGGCGTGCATTTTCGCAACCCGATCAACGGCGATCCGGTCTTCCTCAGCCCTGAAAAGTCGATGGAGATCCAACACGATCTTGGTTCCGATATCGTGATGATCTTCGACGAATGCACGCCATATCCTGCCGACTGGGATTATGCAAAACGTTCGATGGAGATGTCACTGCGCTGGGCAAAACGCAGCCGTGATCGCTTCAACGAATTGAATAATAAGAATGCTTTGTTCGGAATTATTCAGGGTAGCGTTTACGAAGATTTACGAGATGTATCATTAAAAGGGCTGGTAGATATCGGCTTTGATGGTTACGCTGTGGGCGGCCTGGCAGTAGGCGAGCCAAAAGAAGATATGCACCGCATTCTGGAGCACGTTTGCCCGCAGATCCCGGAAGACAAACCGCGTTATCTGATGGGTGTCGGTAAACCTGAAGATTTGGTCGAAGGCGTGCGTCGTGGCGTGGATATGTTTGACTGCGTGATGCCAACGCGTAATGCGCGTAACGGTCACTTGTTTGTGACCGACGGCATCGTGAAAATCCGTAACGCCAAGTATAAAAGCGATACAACGACCCTTGATGAGCATTGTGACTGTTATACATGTCGCAATTATAGCCGTGCCTACTTGCATCATCTCGACCGTTGCAACGAAATACTGGGTGCGCGTCTTAATACCATCCATAATCTGCGCTATTACCAGCGTTTGATGGCGGGTTTACGCCAGGCCATCGAAGAGGGTAAATTAGAGCTGTTTGTAAAAGACTTCTACGAGCGTAAAGGGAAAGAGGTTCCACCTCTAAACTTCTGATCCGGAAGCCTTGATTGCACCGTTTTGATAGCAAATTTCTGATGTCAAACGCCGCCGTCAACGATTTACCTGGCGTCGCTATTTTGGCGGCGCTTTTAAACGAGTCGATTCAACAGAAACAGACGGTTATCGTCATGTTTCATAACAACAATGAGGGAATTTAAATGAGTCTTTTCATTTCCGATGCAGTCGCAGCTTCCGGCGCACCGTCACAGGGAAGTCCTTATTCTCTGGTCATCATGCTGGTGGTCTTTGGTCTGATTTTCTATTTCATGATCCTGCGCCCGCAACAGAAACGCTCTAAAGAACACAAAAAACTGATGGACTCCATCGGTAAAGGTGACGAAGTGATGACTACCGGTGGTCTGATCGGTCGTGTAAGCAAAGTAGCCGAAACGGGCTATGTTGTTATCGCGCTGAATGACACCACTGAAGTGATGATCAAGCGTGACTTCGTGGCTGCCGTTCTGCCGAAAGGTACGATGAAGGCTCTTTAATTTTCGATTTTCCCGAAGGGAACTGCCGTGTTAAACCGTTATCCTTTGTGGAAGTATCTGATGCTGATCGTTGTGATCATCGTCGGTCTGCTATATGCACTTCCCAACCTTTATGGTGAGGATCCGGCTGTTCAAATTACTGGCGCTCGGGGCTCCGACGCCAGTGTTGCAACGCTGGACCAAGTCAAAGACGTATTAGATCAAGACAAGATTCAGAGCAAGTCTATTGCCCTGGAAAATGGTCAGATCCTTGCCCGCTTTAAAGACACTGATGTACAGCTGCGCGCACGCGAAGCCCTCACCAGCGCCCTGGGCGACAAATTTGTTATTGCACTTAACCTTGCGCCAGCAACGCCGCGATGGTTAAGCATGTTGGGTGCTGAGCCGATGAAGCTCGGTCTTGACCTGCGTGGTGGTGTGCACTTCCTGATGGAAGTCGACATGGATACCGCGCTGAGCAAGCTGCAAGAGCAGACCATGGACAACATGCGCAGCGATCTGCGCGAGAAAAATATTCCTTACGCCACGGTACGTAAACTCGACAACTATGGTGTTGAAGTTCGTTTCCGTGATGCCGCGACCCGCGACAGCGCCGTCAGCTATCTTTCCCCACGTCACCGTGATTTAGTCATTACCGCCAGCGGCGACAACGCTGCCCGCGTGGTGATGACCGACGATCGTCTGAGTGAAGCCCGTGAATACGCCGTTCAGCAAAACATTACTATTTTGCGTAACCGTGTAAACCAATTGGGTGTGGCCGAGCCGCTGGTACAGCGTCAGGGTGCTGACCGTATCGTGGTTGAGCTGCCGGGTATTCAGGACACTGCACGTGCCAAAGAAATTTTGGGTGCGACAGCGACTTTGGAATTCCGTCTGGTTAACACCAACGTTGATGCCACTGCTGCAACTTCAGGCCGCGTGCCGGGTGACAGCGAAGTGAAAAATACCCGTGAAGGTCGCCCGGTTGTCTTGTACAAACGCGTGATCCTGACCGGTGACCATATCACTGACTCAACGTCCAATATGGATGAGTACAACCAGCCGCAGGTTAACATCTCCCTCGACAGCGCAGGCGGTAACGCCATGTCTAACTTCACTAAGGACAATATCGGTAAACCGATGGCGACCCTGTTTGTGGAGTACAAAGACAGCGGTAAGAAAGATGCCAACGGCCGTTCAATTCTGGCTAAGCAGGAAGAAGTGATCAACGTGGCGACGATTCAGTCACGTCTGGGTAACAGCTTCCGTATTACCGGCGTTAACGATCCGAACGAAGCCCGCCAGCTCTCTCTTCTGCTGCGTGCCGGTGCTCTGATTGCACCTATTCAGATTGTCGAGGAACGTACCATTGGTCCAACTCTGGGTATGCAGAACATTACTCAGGGACTGGAAGCCTGCTTGTGGGGCCTGGTGGCATCTATCCTGTTTATGGTGGTTTGGTACCGTAAATTCGGCATGATTGCGACCACCGCGCTGGTAGCTAACTTGATCCTCATTGTCGGGATTATGTCACTGCTTCCGGGGGCAACGCTGACCATGCCAGGTATTGCCGGTATTGTGTTGACGCTGGCGGTGGCGGTTGACGCCAACGTATTGATAAATGAACGTATCAAAGAAGAGCTTAAGAACGGGCGTTCCGTTCAGCAGGCGATTCATGAAGGCTATAAAGGCGCGTTCTCCAGTATCATTGACGCCAACATTACTACCCTGATCACGGCAATTATTCTTTATGCGGTGGGTACCGGTTCGATTAAAGGCTTCGCTATCACCACGGCTATCGGTGTAGCGACCTCGATGTTTACGTCAATCGTCGGAACCCGTGCCATCGTCAACCTGCTTTACGGCGGCAAACGCATTAAAAAGCTGTCTATCTGAGGAGTGCGTTGTGGCACAGCAACAATATACTGTTGAACAACTGAACTACGGCCGTAAAGTCATCGACTTTATGCGCTGGGACAATTTGGCTTTTGCCATTTCGGGTCTGTTGTTGATCGTTTCAATCGCGATCATCGGTGTTCGCGGGTTCAATTGGGGTCTGGATTTTACCGGTGGTACGGTAATTGAAATTAACCTCGATCAACCCGCAAATCTTGATGATATGCGTGCTGCGATGGAAAAGGCTGGCTTCACCGATCCGGTCGTGCAGAACTTTGGTAGCAGCCGCGATGTTATCGTCCGTCTACCACCGACAACGGGTAATGCAGGCCAGGAGTTGGGTAATAAAGTCATTGGCCTTATCAACGCAGACATCGACAAAAATGCGACAGTAAAGCGCATTGAGTTTGTCGGTCCAAGCGTGGGCAGTGATTTGGCGCAGGCTGGTGGGATGGCGTTGCTAATCGCGCTAATTTCTATCCTGATTTACGTCGGTTTCCGTTTCGAATGGCGACTGGCGTTGGGTGCGGTTATCGCATTGGCGCATGACGTGATCATCACCATGGGCGTGCTGTCCTTGTTCAGGATCGAAGTTGACCTGACCATCATTGCGTCTCTGATGTCGGTTATCGGCTACTCGCTGAATGACTCCATCGTGGTATCGGACCGTATTCGTGAGAACTTCCGTAAGATCCGCCGCGGCACTTCTTACGAAATCATGAACGTGTCCCTGACCCAGACCTTAAGCCGTACCATCATGACCTCAGCCACCACGCTGATGGTGGTGTTGATGCTCTACATCTTTGGCGGTGCGTTGCTTGCGGGCTTCTCGCTGACCATGTTGATTGGTGTGTCGATTGGTACCGTGTCGTCTATTTACGTGGCGTCCGCGCTGGCCCTTAAACTGGGTATGAAACGCGAACACATGTTGCAGCAAAAAGTCGAGAAAGAGGGCGCAGATCAGCCTTCGATTCTGCCTTAAGCTGTACTGACGTCAGTCTTTAAAAAGCCCCGCATTGCGGGGCTTTTTTATGCTTTTTGACCGGCGGGTTTATTGATAAATAGCCCGCCCTTATGGCCGCTTCAGACCATGTGCACCCTGTTCAGGGTTGCGTGACGTTTTGTGGCGCAGTCTCTGTTACTGCTTCGATATGGTGCAAGTGGATAAAGCCCAGAGTTTCAACGCTGACATTACGTAAACGGACGTCGATCGTTTGCTCAGCACTTGGCAGCAGGGTCGATGTGCTGGTGAAGGTCTGAGTTTGCATATCGACGGTCAGCGGTTTGCCTGTCACCGGATCCAATTGTCCCCAATCGAGCGAGGCCGTGAAAATCGGTAACGGCTGGCCTGAGATATTTTTGATATGCAATACGGCCTGTACGCCCATAGCTTCTGGCATGAGGTTGGTCAGCGAGACGTTTAAATCACCAATGTTGCTTTTCAGCGTGGCGGGACTCTTGGCGGCAGGCAAAATATATAGTCCGTTGTTGGACTGACGATTAAGCGTCGTCTGTTGTTCGAGCGCACTGGCCAAATCGGTCAAACGCTGCAATTTTTGATTTAACTGGCCGACTTCAGTTTTCAGCTCGGGCAATTGCGGGTTTTGTTCGGCGCAACCTGCCAGTGTCAGCAGGGCCGAAACCGCGAGTGCTGTGCGAAAATGTCTTGTCATGTCAGTAATTTCCTTTTCTGTTGCCCTGTAAATATTCATCCGTCAGGTCATATTAAGTCATAGATACGTCGGGGAAAATGCCCTGCCGCCACTCTAACGGGTGGCTAAGTTTAACCCGATGTCAGCCAAAGTAGCGACAGCCTTTGTTGTCGTGCGACTTCGCGCTAAACTAGGGGCCAATCGGGTCCGCCATCAGGAAGTGCTATGCATTGCCCATTTTGTGCTGCTGTTGATACGAAAGTCATCGATTCCCGCCTGGTCGGCGATGGATCACAAGTCCGGCGTCGTCGCCAGTGTCTGGTCTGCCATGAACGTTTCACTACGTTTGAAGTGGCCGAGCTGGTTATGCCGCGAGTCATCAAGAGTAATGACGTTCGTGAGCCGTTTAATGAAGACAAACTGCGCCGTGGTTTCTTAAAGGCACTGGAAAAACGTCCTGTCAGTTCTGATGATGTTGAAATGGCGATCAGCCATATCAAATCGCAATTGCGCGCCACGGGCGAGCGTGAAGTCCCTGCGAAGATGATCGGCAACCTGGTTATGGATGCGCTTAAGGGGCTGGATAAAGTTGCGTATATTCGTTTTGCGTCAGTTTATCGCAGCTTTGAAGATATCCGCGAATTCGGCGAAGAAATTGCCCGCCTCCAGGATTAAGGACTGTTATGCCCGCTGAAACTATGTCCATAGAACCATTGCATGCAGATGAGAAATACATGGCGCGTGCGTTTGAACTGGCGCGCCGTGGACGTTTCACTACCACGCCTAACCCGAATGTCGGGTGTGTCATTGTGCGTGATGGCGAGATCGTGGGCGAAGGCTATCATCTGCGTGCGGGCGAACCTCATGCCGAAGTCCATGCACTGCGCATGGCGGGTGATCGAGCAAAAGGTGCAACGGCTTACGTTACGCTCGAACCTTGCAGCCATCATGGTCGCACGCCGCCTTGTGCGGATGCGCTGGTTGCCGCAGGTGTCGCACGGGTAGTCGCATCTATGCAGGATCCGAACCCGGAAGTGGCGGGGCGCGGGCTTTATCGTCTCAAACAAGCGGGTATTGACGTCTCTCACGGGCTGATGCACAGCGAAGCCGAAGCGGTGAATTTGGGTTTTCTCAAGCGCATGCGCACCGGCTTCCCTTATGTGCAACTGAAGATGGCAGCTTCTCTCGACGGGCGCACGGCGATGGCTTCGGGCGAAAGCCAGTGGATAACCTCTACGGCTGCACGCGCTGACGTACAACGTTTTCGCGCCCAGAGTTCGGCTATCCTAAGTTCCAGTGCCACGGTGCTGGCAGACGATCCCTCCCTGAATGTGCGCTGGAGTGAACTCGACAGCGAAACCCAACATATTTATCCGCAGGAAAATCTGCGCCAGCCGCTGCGCATTATCATCGACAGCCAAAACCGCGTGACGCCACAGCATAAGGTGGTTAATCAGCCTGGGGAAACCTGGTTGGCGCGTTTACAGGCTGACACTCAATCCTGGCCTGACTCCACGCAACAATGGGGAGTGCCGGGGCGGGATAACCGCGTCGACCTGGTCCTGATGATGATGCTGCTGGCGAAACGTCAGGTTAACTCCATCTGGGTGGAGGCCGGTGCTGAACTTGCGGGTGCTTTGGTACAGGCCGGTCTGGTCGATGAACTGATCGTTTACATGGCACCCAAATTACTCGGGGAAAATGGGCGTGGGCTTTGCGTGCTCCCTGGCTTGCAAAGCTTGTCCGACGCGCCACAATTCGCCCTCAGCGATGTACGACAGATTGGGCCTGATTTGCGTCTGCGCCTTAAACCTGCCCACTGACGTGTGACTGAATCGCCAGCAAGCGGCCATGGCCCCGCCTGCAATATCTCCCTGTCTGGCATAGGTTTATAAATCGCATGTCCAGACATGGGAATATTATGATAGAATCCGCCCCCCTGCGGCTGGGCCAGGCTGGGGTTGTTAAAAGCTGAACTCTTGAACCCATTTAAAGGAAAACCTATGAACGTTATCGAAGGTGTTGTAGCCACGCCGAACGCGCGCGTAGCAATCGCTATTGCCCGTTTCAACAATTTCATCAATGACAGCCTGCTTTCCGGCGCGATTGATGCCTTGAAACGAATTGGTCAGGTTAGCGACGACAACATCACCGTTGTATGGGTCCCAGGCGCTTATGAACTGCCTCTGGCCACTCGTGCACTGGCGAACACCGGCAAATATGACGCCGTGATCGCACTGGGTACCGTCATCCGTGGGGGCACTGCCCATTTCGAATTCGTTGCTGGTGAATGTAGCTCTGGCCTGTCCAGCGTTGCCATGAGCAGCGAGATCCCAGTTGCATTTGGTGTGCTGACTACTGAAAGTATTGAACAAGCCATCGAACGTGCAGGGACCAAAGCCGGTAATAAAGGCGCTGAAGCAGCCCTAACCGCGCTTGAAATGATTAATGTTATCAAGGCCATTAAGGCCTGAATCTAGTTAAGGGGAAATCCGTGAAACCTGCTGCTCGTCGCCGCGCCCGTGAATGTGCCGTACAGGCAATTTACTCCTGGCAGTTGTCGAAAAATGACATCGCCGATGTTGAATTAGAATTCCTGACTGAGCAGGATGTCAAAGATGTCGACATCACCTATTTCCGCGAGTTGCTGACCGGTGTCGCTACCAATGCTGAGAAACTTGATGCACTGATGGCTCCGTACCTCTCACGCCAACTTGAAGAACTTGGTCAGGTAGAAAGAGCGATTCTGCGTCTGGCGCTGTTCGAGCTGAGCAAACGTCAGGATGTCCCGTACAAAGTGGCTATCAATGAAGCGATCGAACTGGCGAAAGTCTTTGGCGCAGAAGACAGCCACAAGTTTGTGAACGGTGTGCTGGATAAAGCAGGCCCACACATTCGTGCGAATAAGAAGTAACTGAAAAGACTGTTAGTCACGCAGTTCGTTGATAATCATGTGATGTTGCATCGCTTACCATGGCGTTGACTAACCTGTTAGGGCCGGATATCCGGCCTTAATTCATTCTATCTCCATCATCCTTCAGGTTGCAGGTGTGTTGGCTTCCTTCACCCGAATGATTTGGAGCACTCGATCTGGAATTGTACTATGGCATGCGGCGAATTTGATTTAATAGCGCGCTATTTTAACCGGTATAGAACAGCACGCCGGGACGTACAGTTAGGCATTGGCGACGATTGCGCCCTGCTGACTGTCGCGGAAAAGCAGTTATTGGCAGTAAGCACCGATACCCTGGTAGAAGGCATCCATTTTCTCAAGACAATTGACCCGGCAGACCTTGGTTACAAGGCGCTGGCGGTGAACCTTAGCGATCTGGCGGCTATGGGCGCTGACCCTGCCTGGGTTTCTCTGGCGCTGACCTTACCTGAAGTGAATACTGACTGGCTCGAAGCTTTCAGTGACAGCCTGTTTGAACAACTGAATTATTACGGTATGCAGCTGATTGGCGGGGATACGACCCGCGGTCCGCTCAGCATGACGCTCACCATCCAGGGGTTGATCCCCATGGACCGTGCCCTGACCCGTGCAGGTGCCGGTATTGGCGACTGGATTTTTGTTACCGGATCGCTGGGTGACAGCGCCGCCGGTCTGGCTATCCTGCTCGACGAGCTAAAAGTGGAAGACGCAGGGCACCGCCAAACCTTAATGCAACGCCATCTGCGCCCAACACCGCGAATTCTTCAGGGGCAGGCGCTGCGTGACCTCGCAACCTCTGCCATCGATATTTCCGACGGCCTGATCTCTGACTTGCAACACGTGCTTAGCGCCAGTGGCTGCGGGGCTCGGCTAGAGCTGGATACTCTGCCACTGTCAGCGTCGCTGCTCGCCAGTGTGGACAAAGAGCAAGCGCTGAAATGGGCGCTGACCGGCGGTGAAGATTACGAACTTTGTTTTACCGTACCTGAAATTAACCGTGGCGCACTGGATGTAGCACTCAGCCATCTGGGCGTTAATTTTACCTGTATCGGTCAGATTGCCCCTCTCTCCGAAGGCATTAAGTTGCTGCGTTCCGGCGAGCGGGTTGAACTGGACTGGCACGGTTTTGATCACTTTGCTGCAGGAGAAACCGTGTGACTCAGGCTCCAAAATCCATCGGCCATAAAAAGCGTCCGACGAATTATAAAGGTAAAACCGGCGACCACGTTCAGGACATGGCGGCTGCGAAGAAGCGTTTGAATTTACGTAACCCCTGGCATTTGCTGGCGACCGGCTTTGGCAGCGGTCTGTTCCCTATCGGCCCCGGTACCGCGGGCTCGATTGCCGCTATTCCTTTCTGGATTGTGCTGACTTATCTGCCGTGGCAGATCTATTCGTTGGTGGTGATGTTCAGTATTTGCATCGGTGTTTATCTCTGTCGCCAGACGGCCAGAGATATGCGCGTGCATGACCACGGCAGCATTGTCTGGGATGAGTTTGTCGGGATGTGGATCACCCTGATGGCTCTGCCAACCAATGACTGGCAGTGGGTGCTGGCTGGCTTCGTGATATTCCGTATTCTGGATATCTGGAAACCCTGGCCGATCCGCTGGTTTGATCGTAACGTGCAGGGTGGGATGGGTATTATGATTGATGACGTTGTGGCCGGTATTATCGCTGCGGGCATCATCTATCTTATTGGGCATCACTGGCCGCTCGGGCTGTTCTGATGCCCCGGTAGTAAATAACGAGAAGGGCGCTGACGTGTTATGTTCAGCGCCCTTTTTGTTTACAGCGAAGAGCCATCGGCTATTGGAAACCGGTGGCGGCATGGGGTTGGTAAGCCATTTCCAGCTCGGCGATCTCTTCTATCGACAGTTTCACCTGCAAGGCGGCAATGGCGTCATCAAGGTGTTCAGCGCGGGAAGCCCCGACGATCGGCGCTGTGACCACTGGTTTGGCGAGTAGCCAGGCTAGCGCTATCTGTGCGCGCGGCACACCGTGATCTTCCGCCACTTTTGCCACACGTTCAGCTATTTTCGCATCGGCGGCTTCGGTTGCATTGTAAAGTTGATGGGAATATTTATCCGAGACCGAACGGGCCGTCGTTTCACCCCACGGGCGTGTGAGTTTGCCGCGGGCCAGCGGGCTCCACGGCAGCACCGCGATATTTTCCTGCAAGCACAGTGGGTGCATCTCATTTTCTTCCTCACGTTGGATCAGATTGTATTGATCCTGCATCGAAATAAAACGCGCCCAGCCATTTTGCGTTGAAACGTCAAGTGCTTGTTTAAACTGATGGGCATGCATGGACGATGCGCCGATGTAGCGCGCTTTCCCGGCTTTCACCACGTCGTTGAGCGCTTCCAGTGTTTCTTCTATCGGCGTTTCATAATCCCAGCGGTGAATTTGCAGCAGGTCCACGTAGTCCATACCAAGGCGCGTCAGGCTGTCGTCGATGGATTGCATGATTGACGCGCGTGAAAGGCCGGGTTTGAGCCCGGTAACGGCGTTGTAGACTTTGGTCGCGACCACAATGTTGTCGCGTTGGGCAAAATCACGCAGGGCGCGGCCGACAATTTCCTCGCTGCTGCCGTCGGAATAGCTGTTGGCAGTATCGAAGAAGTTAATGCCAGCATCCAGCGCTTGTTTGATTATCGGCCGGCTGCTCTCTGCGGGCAGTGTCCAGGCGTGAGTTCCGCGATCTGGCTCGCCAAAGGTCATACAGCCGAGGCACAAGCGCGAAACCTTAAGATCGGTTTCTCCGAGGTTAATAAATTGCATCATTCCTCCTGATTTTTATTTTCATAAGTGAAAACGTTAAATGCTTAGCACGCTATAACTGTAGTTCACGGCAGGAGGGATAACGAAGGAGGGGAGTAAAAACCCCTCTTTCTGGCAAAAGAGGGGAAGTTCAGACCGGTTTAGCCATCGATATCAGGCTAACCAGTCGTTGATCTGACGTTCAATACCGTCGGCATCCAGACCTATATCTGTACGGATTTCATCCTGCGTTCCCTGAGGGACGAAGTGATCCGGTAGGCCGATATTCAGAACCGGGACCATGATGCGTTTTGACATCAGCAGTTCATTTACGCCGCTGCCCGCACCGCCCATGATGGCGTTTTCTTCAAGCGTTACCAGTAGTTCATGGCTGGCCGCCAGCTCAAGCACCAGCGCGTTGTCGAGCGGCTTAACAAAACGCATATCGACCAGCGTCGCATTCAGTTTGTCAGCCACGGCCTGAGCTTCCGGCAATAATGTACCGAAGTTAAGAATGGCGGTTTTCTCGCCTTCGCGGCGCACAATGCCTTTGCCGATGGGCAGTGAAGCCAGAGGCTCGCAGGTGGCGCCGGTACCGCTGCCGCGCGGGTAACGCACCGCGACCGGACCATCCTGATGGTGATAACCGGTATGCAGCATCTGGCGACATTCGTTTTCATCGCTTGGCGTCATGATGATCATATTCGGGATGCAGCGCAGGAACGATAGATCAAACGCACCCTGATGGGTCTGGCCGTCGGCACCGACGATACCGCCACGGTCAATGGCAAACATGACCGGCAGGTTTTGGATCGCCACATCGTGTATCACCTGATCGTACGCACGCTGCAGAAAGGTTGAATAAATCGCCACAATCGGCTTGTACCCGCCGATAGCAAGACCAGCGGCAAAGGTCACTGCATGCTGTTCGGCAATCGCCACATCAAAATATTGCTGCGGGTATTCACGAGAAAACCGCACCATGCCTGAACCTTCGCGCATGGCAGGCGTGACCGCCATCAGCTTGCTGTCTTTTGCAGCCGTCTCACATAACCAGTCACCGAAAATTTTCGAGTAAGTTGGTAGGCCTTCTTTGCTTTTTGGCAGCGTGCCGAGGACCGGGTCAAATTTCGGCACGGCGTGCCAGCTAATCGGATCCTTCTCAGCAGGCGCGTAGCCTTTGCCTTTTTTGGTCATGATGTGCAGCAACTGCGGCCCTTTCAGGTCCCGCATATTCTTCAGCATTTGCACCAGTGCCAGCACGTCATGACCATCAACCGGACCTATATAATTAAAGCCAAGTTCTTCAAACAGCGTACCCGGCACCATCATGCCTTTCAGATGTTCTTCGGTACGGCGCACCAATTCTTTGATAGGCGGAATACCGGACAGCACTTTCTTGCCGCCTTCGCGCAGACGCGAATAGAGTTGGCCGGAGAGTAACTGCGCCAAATGATTATTCAGCGCGCCGACGTTTTCGGAGATCGACATTTCATTGTCGTTGAGCACCACCAGCATGTCGGATTTGATATCCCCCGCATGGTTCATGGCTTCGAAAGCCATACCGGCGGTGATCGCACCATCGCCAATCACGCAGATTGTGCGGCGGCCTTTGCCTTCGCGCTCTGCCGCAACGGCCATGCCTAAACCCGCACTGATGGAGGTCGAAGAGTGACCGACAGAGAGCGTATCGAACTCGCTTTCGCCGCGCCACGGGAACGGATGCAATCCGTTTTTCTGGCGAATGGTGGCGATTTTGTCACGGCGGCCGGTCAGTATTTTATGTGGATAGGCCTGATGTCCCACGTCCCACACCAGATGATCAAAGGGCGTGTTATAGACATAATGCATCGCGACGGTCAGTTCTACCGTGCCGAGGCCGGACGCAAAGTGACCGCTGGACTGACTGACGCTGGCCAGCAAGTATTGGCGTAGTTCATCACAGAGCTTGGGCAGGCTCTCTTTAGGGAGCGAACGGAGTTCTTCAGGGTTCTCCGCCAGTGCCAGTGTCGGGTATTTGGCTAGTTCAAGACTCATCAGTTGCTCATAGTAAGAATTAATTATCGCGTTCAATAACGAAGCTGGCTAACGCGAGGAGCGGCGCAGTGTTGTAGGAAAGTGCGTCCAGTTGCGCTAACGCAGAGACGGCTTCCTTGTGCAGATCTCTAGCTTTCGCCTGTGCGCCGTCCAGCCCCAGCAGGGCCGGGTAGGTACTTTTGCCGAGTTGTTGGTCAGCCCCCTGACGTTTACCGAGTTTCTCGGTATCGCCGATGACATCCAGAATGTCGTCCTGTACCTGGAAAGCCAGGCCGATGGCCTGCGAATAGGTGTCGAGCACAGGCAGTGCTGCACGGCCTGCATCACCGGCTGCCAGTGCTCCCATGCGTACGGCCGCGCGGATCAATGCCCCGGTTTTGTGACGGTGAATTTGTTCCAGCGCCTGTAAGTCAATTTGCTGACCTTCTGCCGCCAGATCCAACGCCTGACCGGCACACATACCTGCCACGCCGCTGGCCGAGGCCAGCTCGGAGATCATCGACAGGCGATCCTGTATGCGGACATCAGGCATCGGCGCATCGGCTAACAGCGTAAAGGCCAGCGTCTGCAAGGCGTCTCCCGCCAGGATCGCATTGGCTTCGCCAAACTTGATATGGCAGGTGGGCTGACCGCGACGCAGATCGTCATCATCCATCGCTGGGAGATCGTCGTGGATCAACGAATAGGCGTGAATACATTCGATCGCTGCCGCAGGCGCATCCAAATTCTTAAGGTCAAGACCAAACAGCTGACCGGTGGCATACACCAGATACGGGCGGAGACGTTTTCCGCCGAGCAGCGCACCGTGACGCATGGCGCCAACCAGCGGGCTATCAGCGAAAGGCTGGGCGTCGATGTAAGACGTCAGTGCCTGGTCGACGCGTTTTTGTAGCATGCGAAGCTGTTGGTTGAAATCGATGATTTCGACCTGTTGCTCAATATCAGCCATGACAGATCACTCAGCGTCGGGTGTGAAAGGTGTCAGCGCAGCGTCATTGTCGCTGTCGAGCAGGATTTGCACCCGTTGCTCCGCCTGTTGTAATTTTTGTTGTCCCTGACGGGCCAGCTGTACGCCGTTTTCGAATTCGTTCAGCGCGTCTTCCAGCGGTAACTCACCGGATTCCAGGCGGGCGACAATCTGTTCCAGTTCGGCCAGTGCGGTTTCAAAATTGGCAGGTGGTGCAGCTTTTTTCGGCATAATTCTCTTTCAAACTCGTTGGATCAGATGGACGGAGCTGCCCTGTGGCGCAATAAGGCTTACCAAAGCTCCGGTAGAAATTCCGCGTCGGCGTAACATCCTGGGTGTGGTTTTGCGCGCAGAGTACTCAGTTTTGGTGATATACTTCGCGCCGCTGTTGTTTTGTTAAGTCAAAAAGCATTGTTAAGCCTAAAGCCCATGCAAATATGACGTTGGGCTTAACAATAATAGGCTCTTTAAGCCCGATTCAGCCACTCACGACCCCTAATTCTCACCGCTAACAAAAGACTGCCATGAAGTTTATCATTAAATTGTTCCCAGAAATCACCATCAAGAGTCAATCTGTGCGTTTGCGCTTCATTAAGATCCTTGCAAGCAGCATCCGCAACATCGTAAAGCCTCATGACGAGACTCTCGCGGTGGTTCGCCACTGGGATCATATCGAAGTTCGCAGCAAAGACGAAAGCAAACACGATCTGATCATCGAATTGCTGTGCCGCATTCCCGGTATCCGCCATGTGGAAGAAGTGGAAGACCGTCCCTATACCGACGTTCACCACATTTTTGAGCAGGTGCTGGAAGCTTACCGTTCTGAAGTGGAAGGCAAAACCTTTTGCGTGCGCGTCAAACGTCGCGGCAAACACACATTCAGTTCCGGTGACGTCGAGCGTTATGTAGGCGGCGGTTTAAATCAGCATATTGAATCGGCGAAGGTCAATCTGACCTCACCTGAAGTGACGGTGAAGCTGGAAATCAACGATGATCAGCTTGTACTGATTAAGAGCCGTCATGAAGGCCAGGGCGGCTATCCGATTGGAACTCAGGAAGACGTACTGTCGCTGATTTCAGGCGGTTTCGACTCCGGAGTGTCCAGCTACATGCTGATGCGTCGCGGTTGTCGTGTGCATTATTGCTTCTTCAATCTCGGCGGTTCTGCCCATGAAATTGGCGTGAAGCAAGTCGCCTATTATCTGTGGAACCGTTTTGGCAGCTCGCACAAAGTTCGCTTTATCGCTATCGACTTCGAGCCGGTAGTCGGCGAAATTCTTGAGAAGATCGAAGACGGCCAGATGGGCGTCGTGCTTAAACGCATGATGGTGCGTGCGGCGTCGCAAATCGCGGAACGCTATGGCGTGCAGGCGCTGGTGACCGGTGAAGCGCTGGGACAGGTTTCGAGCCAGACCCTGACCAATCTGCGTTTGATCGACAATGCGACGGATACCCTGATCCTGCGCCCGCTTATCTCCCATGATAAAGAGCACATCATCAAGGTTGCCCGCGAGATTGGCACCGAAGACTTCGCTAAAACCATGCCGGAATATTGCGGTGTAATTTCTAAAAGCCCGACCGTCAAAGCGGTGAAAGCCAAAATCGAAGCCGAAGAGCAGATGTTTGATTTCTCGGTACTCGACAAGGTGGTGAGTGAAGCGCAGAACTACGACATCCGACACATTGCTGAAGAGACCTCGAAAGAAGTGGCCGAGGTCGAAACGGTGGCCGAGTTTGCCTCCACAGATATCCTGCTGGATATCCGCGCGCCGGACGAAGCCGATGATAAACCGCTCGAGCTGGACAATGTGCAGGTCAAAACCTTGCCTTTCTACAAACTCAGCGCGCAGTTTGCGGATCTCGACCAGACCAAAACCTATCTGTTGTATTGCGAACGCGGCGTAATGAGCCGTTTACAGGCGCTTTACCTGATCGAGCAAGGCTTCAATAATGTGAAAGTCTATCGCCCGTAGTTTTAGGATGAAGAAAAGAGAAACCCGGCCTGGCCGGGTTTTTTTATGCCATGTTGGCGAGTGAAACAGTGTGCTGTTATTCCCGTGCGCCTTCGTCGGTAAAGTTATAAATTCCCGGTGACATCACCAGCTGCGCCGCGACCTCCGCCGCTTTGGCTCTGCCAAGCAGCAGCTCAATCAGTTTGAGGGTAAACTCCATCGCACTGCCCGGCCCCTGACTAGTCAGCAGATTAACGCGCGGATCATACATGACGCGCCGATCGGACCATTTTGACGGCGAGATTTTCTCTTTCAGCGTCGGAAATCCGGTCATGTTGGCTATCGGGAAAAGGTCGTGATATTCCAGTACCAGTGCAGGAGCCGCGCAAATAGCCGCCACAATTTTCCCTGCAAAATGGGTCTGACGGACGGTTTCGACCAACAATGGGCTGTCGCGAAAACACTCCGCACCTTTGAGGCCGCCGGGCAAAACGATCGCATCAAAGTGATTATCCGCGACGTCGACCAGCAGAACATCCGCCATAATACGTACACCGCGCGAGCAGAGGATCTCAAGGTTACCGTCGCCCGCTACGCTGGCTGTCGTGACTTTTACGCCTGCACGAACCAGTAAATCGATGGCGGTAACGGCCTCAATCTCTTCGCTACCAGGTGCCAGGCAGACCAGAACTGAAACGATCATAGTCATTTTCCTTTCTTTTAATCTGTTCAAATAAACGGGTATTAGCCGGCAACGAGAGCCCGTGCTTGCGCGCGCGGCGAATCACATAACCGTTAATGTAATCAATTTCGGTATGACGCTGGGTACGGATGTCCTGCAGCATCGACGAGTGATTGGCCGACGTGGTATCGATCACCTGATAAACATAGCTCAGCAGGGTTTCCACACGCGTCTGATACCCTTCAATCGCCATTACGTCGGCGACTTCGGCACAGATTTGTTCGATTTCAGACGGGTACGCAATAAGATCACCATTGGTGCAGTTATGCAGGGCGGTGAGCGGGTTAATCACACAGTTGACCGCCAGCTTATTCCACAGCGAAGGGTAGATGTTATTGTGCCAGGCGACGTCGGGCAGGGCGTTGTGCAGTACATCGGCCAGATGGCTGGCAGCTGCGCCGCGCGCAGAGGTCGGGCCAATATGAGTTACGCCGCTGGCTACGTGGATAATCGCATTGCCTTCGTGACGGGCCGCGTGGGTGGTGGCGCCTTGCAAAATCGAGAAGCGGTTAGAGGGTAACTCTTCACCTGCTCCCATACCGTTGTGCAGCAAAAGTAAGGTGCAGTTATCATTAAGCATGGGCATTAACGCGCTGACCGCGCCGGAAACCTGCCAGGCTTTAAGGGTCACTAACAACAGTTCGCTTTCAGCCAGATGCTGGGGATCGTTGGTGGGTAAGTTACGGTTAAATGCCGTGCCATCGATGCCGATCACATTCACGGCGCAGAACGGTTGTGGAATGCGGATCCAGCCCTGGACATCATGTCCCTGGTTGTACAGGGTGGAAAGCCATAGTTGGCCCAGTGCACCGCAGCCAAGTACTGTAATCTTCATTATGCCTCCTGAGCAATTGAATCGAACACACTCAGTAAATCGAATTTAATGTTATTTATTTGTTATTTATTTGTGTTTTTTAGTATAGCTGTTTGTGCGATGCGTCACATTTATTTGGGCATTTAATGCCTGAGGGGACGTCAATCTGCAAAAGTATGCGGCTTGTTTTTGGCATCAAAGAGCGAAGGCGGTATTATGCACGCCATCAAACGACTTATCATCATAACGACATGGGTTAATATCCCAGGGAGAAACGATTATGCCGTCATTCGACATTGTTTCCGAAATTGACATGCAGGAAGTCCGTAATGCGGTCGAAAATGCCAGCCGTGAACTGACCACTCGTTGGGATTTTCGTAACATTACTGCCAGTTTTGAGCTGAACGAAAAGGACGAGGCTATCAAGTGCGCCAGTGAATCTGATTTCCAGGTTAACCAACTGGTGGATATTCTGCGTGAGAAACTGGCAAAACGCAGTATTGAAGGCGGGGCGCTCGAGGTGCCTGAGCAGATGGAGCACAGCGGTAAAACTTACAGTGTGACTGCCAAACTGCATTCCGGGATTGAATCCGCGTTGGCAAAGAAGATCGTCAAGCTTATCAAAGACAGTAAAATCAAAGTGCAGGCACAGGTTCAGGGCGACGAAGTTCGCGTGACCGGCAAAGCGCGTGATGATTTGCAAGCCGTGATGGCGCTGGTACGCAATGGCGATTTAGGCCAGCCTTTCCAGTTTAAAAACTTCCGCGACTGAGTTGTTGCTGCATAAATGAAAAAGGACGCTGAGGTTAGCGTCCTTTTTTGTTGTCTGCTGATACCGTCAGACGACAGCAACCAGCTGTTCCAGTTTTTTACGGTTAGTCTGTTTGGTATCCACTTTGACGTAAGCACTCAACTCTTCTGGTACCACAACGGCTTCGGCCACGCCGGGTTGTGCTTTGATGCGGGCTTCAAGTGCTGAATCTTTAACGGCCAGTTCAGAAAGCGTGATGCGCAGGCTGCTGACGTAAGGCGGTTCGCTCATGGTGGAACTGACAATCAGCCAGACAACGGCGATTGCGGCGCAGGCGAGGAATACCGCACCGGCGCCCGCATGACCATAAACAAAACCCCCCAGGCTGCCGCCGATGGCGACGCCAAGAAACTGGCTGGTGGAGTAAATCCCCATTGCCGTTCCTTTGTAACCCGCAGGGGATTCCTTACTGATAAGCGAGGGTAAAATCGCTTCCATCACGTTGAAGGCCAAGAAGAACAGTTGAATACCGGCAATCACTACCCACAGGCGCAGACCGGCGTACCACAGCACGATTTCGGCTAATAAAATCACGGCCACGCAGCCCATGAAGACCTGCTTCATATGGCGCTTCTTCTCGGCGTAGATAATCACGGGAATAACCGCGACGAAAGAGACCAACATGGTGACCAGATAGACGCGCCAGTGCTCACTCGGCGGGAATCCCGCCTGTTCCATCACCTGCGGCAACACAACGAAACTCGACATCAGCAAGATATGTAAACACAGAATGCCAAAGTTGAGTTTCAGCAGTTTGCCGTTGGATAACACTTTGCCAAAGCTGCCTTTGACCATGCTCGACTCGCGGTTGAGCAGATGCGTGGCAGGGGAGGGGACCACCATCAGAGTGATCACAATGGCGACCAGCGTCAGTCCCGCAATCGCCCAGAACAGGGCGTGTAATCCCCAGGCGTGGGTAATAATTGGGCCGAGTACCATGGCGATGGCGAAGGTCACGCCGAAGCTGATGCCGATAAATGCCATGGCTTTAGTACGGTTCTGTTCCCGTGTCAGGTCTGAAAGTAGCGCCATAACGGCGGCGGCAATGGCCCCGGATCCCTGCATCGCACGGCCGATGATCACACCCCAGATGGAGTCGGTCGAGGCGGCGACCACGCTGCCGATGCAGAAGATAATCAAACCGAAGACGATCAGGGGTTTACGTCCCACGCGATCAGACAGCAGGCCGAAAGGAATTTGGAAGACGGCCTGGGCCAGTCCATAGATGCCAATAGCAATGCCGATAAGGGTTTCACTGGCTCCTGACAGAGCCATACCGTAAGTGGTCAGGACGGGCAGTACCATAAACATGCCAAGCATACGCAAGGAGAAAACTGCCCCTAATCCCCACGTCGCCCGGCTTTCCTGCGGGGTCATTTGGTTATCGTTCACATTACTACCTCAAAATTACAATCCGACCATTGTAGAGCGGTTAGCCAGTCAGGGTAAAACGATGGATCTTTAGTAGATATTACGATGATTACTGTCCGGCGCGGGAAAAGAAAAGGCCAGTATCGCTACTGGCCTTTCAGTGTGCTGCTTTCAAGATGAACGGCAGAGTGCCAGGTGAACCGCGAGGGTTACCAGACGTAGGTCAACATGGATGTCGGTGCTGAATTAAAATCAACAGACATCATAAAGCTAAGCGACATAATTGTGATGATAGAGAACCCAAACAGCTTTCTCGCCCAGATAATATCGTTTTCAGCTTTGTAACCTTTCAGCGCCATGCCCAGCCACCAGATACTCACAGCGGCAGCAACGATCAGGTATTTGTAACCTGCGTAACCGCTCAGGGTCAGCATCAGCGTCGCAATCATAAACGCCAGAATGTAGACGGTAATATGATGCTTGGCGACGGAAATTCCTTTCACCACTGGCAGAACCGGGATCCCTGCTGCCTGATAATCTTTAAAGCGGAAAATGGCAATCGCGTACGAGTGCGGCATCTGCCACAGGCTAAAGATCAGCAGCAGGATTGCCGCGCCCATATCGAACTGGCCGGTTACGGCACAGTAACCAATAACCGGAGGCGCAGCGCCTGACAAGCTACCGACCAACGTGCCGTAAACCGATTTGCGTTTCATGTACAGACTATAAACGCCGACATAAACCACAAAGCCCATCACTGCCAGCCACATCGCCAGCGGATTAGCGCCGAGATACAGCAACGCAAAGCCCACAATACCCAGAATAGTCGCGTAAACCAGGGTTGTTTTCGGTGGTATAAGCCCCATCACCAGGACCCGGTTTTTCGTTCTTTCCATGATCCGGTCGATGTCGCGGTCGATGAAGTTGTTAAAGACACAACCCGATGCAACGACCAGCGAAACACCCACCAGCGTGGAGAGAAAGAGTGGGAAGTCGATGCTGCCTTTGGCAGCAAGGAGGAATCCCCCGATGACAGAAATTAAGTTACCGAAAATAATTCCTGGTTTCGTTACTTGCAGGTATTGCTTAATCATCACGTGCAGCTCGGCTCTTTAACTGACCATCATATTGAGGTTGAGGTTATACATAATCCACAATGAGCCCACAACGACGATAAAGATAATCACAGCGGTGAACAGAAATGCCACCAGGTTCCAGCGTGCTTCCGACGCAGTACTTAAATGCAGGAAGTACACAAGATGGACCACGATCTGGATGACCGCGGAGGCAACCACGGTGCCAATGATCAGCGAATGCGAAGCAGTGTCGCTCATCACCATGGCAAACGGGATAACCGTCAAGATAACTGACAGGATGAAGCCAATCAGGTATGACTTCACGCTGCCGTGGCTTGCGCCGCCATGGGAAGTTGCAGAATGACTCATCCTAATACCCCCAGCAGGTAAACAACGGTGAATACGCAGATCCAGACTACGTCCAGGAAGTGCCAGAACAGACTCAGACACATCAGACGGGTTTGGTTAACTGCAGTCAGACCACGGCGGCTTACCTGTACCATCATCGTGATGATCCAGATCAGACCGCAGGTTACGTGGATACCGTGAGTGGCAACCAGCGCAAAGAAGGCTGACAGGAAACCGCTGCGATCCGGACCAAAGCCTTCTTTAATCAGGTGATGGAATTCATACAACTCCATCCCGATGAAGCCAAGACCAAACAGGAAGGTCATGAACAACCAACCGTTAACAGCTTTTACACTGCCTTTGGTCATGCCAAGCATCGCCATGCCGTAAGTAATACTACTAAACAGCAGGAAGAAGGTTTCGACCAGAACGAACGGCAGTTCGAAAATGTCTTTACCAGTCGGGCCGCCAGCGGTCCCGTGCACCAGTACCGCGTAAGTTGCGAACAAGCTCGCAAACAGTACGCAGTCGCTCATCAGGTAGATCCAGAAGCCGAAGACTTTAGTTTCACCTGCGTCGTGGTGCCCATGCTCTGCATGGGCTGCGTCGTGGTTAGTCAGGGTATCAGTTGCCATGTTTCACGCCTGCTTTGCTGATTTGTTCAAAATGCTGGTTCTCGATACGTTCGACTTCTTCAACCGAAACGTAGTAATCAACATCTTCATCGAAGCTTTTCACAATCCAGGTCACAACGATGCCGATGAAGGTCACGAGCGCCAACCACCAGATGTCCCAGATTAATGCGAAACCGCTGACCAGGCTGAGCATGGCGATGATGAAGCCTGCGCCGCTGTTGCGTGGCATATGAATTTTTTCATATTTAGCCGGTTTTACATAAGCTTCGCCTTTCTCTTTCATGTCCCAGAATGCATCACGGTCGTGTACTTGAGGCACGATAGCGAAGTTGTAGAACGGAGGAGGTGAAGACGTGGACCACTCCAGAGTACGTGCGCCCCATGGATCGCCGGTCAGATCGCGGTTTTGATCGCGGTCACGTACGCTGACGAAGATCATGATCAACTGACACAGGATACCCAGTGCAATCAACGCGGCGCCACAGGCTGCGATAACCAGCAGTGTGTGGAACTCAGGATCGATATTCTGGCTGACACGACGAGTCATGCCCATGAAGCCCAGAATGTAGAGCGGCATGAAGGCAACGAAGAAGCCGATGATCCAGCACCAGAATGAACGTACGCCCCATTTTTCGTTCAGCGTGAAGCCGAAGGATTTAGGGAACCAGTAAGTCAGGCCTGCGAAGCAACCGAACACCACACCACCGATAATCACGTTATGGAAGTGGGCAATCAGGAACAGACTGTTGTGCAGCACGAAGTCCGCACCCGGAACCGCCAGCAGAACGCCGGTCATACCACCCACGGAGAAGGTGATGATGAAGCCGATGGTCCACAGCATCGCAGCGTTAAGCTGGATACGGCCCTGGTACATGGTGAACAGCCAGTTGAAGATTTTTACCCCAGTCGGGATAGAAATGATCATCGTCATGATGCCGAAGAAGGCATTGACGTTGGCGCCTGAACCCATGGTGAAGAAGTGGTGTAGCCAAACGACGAATGACAGCACGGTAATGGCGATGGTTGCCCATACCAGTGAGGTGTAGCCGAACAGACGTTTTTTGGAGAAGGTCGCGGTAACTTCCGAGAACACCCCAAACACTGGCAGAACCAAAATGTACACTTCCGGATGGCCCCAGGCCCAAATCAGGTTGATGTACATCATCATGTTGCCGCCCATATCATTCGTGAAGAAATGGGTGCCCAGATAGCGATCCAGGGTCAACAACGCAACGGTAACAGTCAGAATTGGGAACGACACGATAATCAGGACGTTGGTACACAGTGCAGCCCAGGTAAATACCGGCATTTTCATCAGCGGCATACCAGGCGCACGCATCTTGAGGATGGTGGCGAAGAAGTTAACACCGGTCAGCAAGGTCCCTATACCGGATATCTGTAGACTCCATATCCAGTAATCGACCCCGACTCCCGGGCTGTACTCCTTACCTGACAACGGCGGATAGGCCAACCAACCGGTCTGTGCGAACTCACCGACACCCAGAGAGATGTTGATAAGGATCACAGCAGCGGCGGTGAACCAGAAGCTGATGTTGTTCAGGAACGGGAACGCAACGTCGCGGGCACCGATTTGTAGCGGAACAACCACGTTCATCAGACCGATAACGAAAGGCATCGCCATGAAGAAGATCATGATCACGCCGTGCGCGGTAAATATTTGGTCGTAGTGATGAGGCGGTAGGAAGCCCGGTTCGCCAGCGGAGGCAAGAACCTGCTGGCTACGCATCATGACGGCATCGGCAAAGCCACGCAACAGCATGACGAAGGCCAGAATGATGTACATGATACCTAATTTTTTGTGGTCAACGGATGTGATCCATTCAGTCCACAAATACTTCCATTTGCCGAAATAGGTGATGCCAGCCACAACGGCTAAACCACCCAGAATTATCGCGGCAACGGTGACCATGATAATCGGTTCATGATACGGAACCGAATCAAGCGTTAATTTTCCGAACATCGTTTATTCCTCGGCTCCGGCTGCGTGAGCATGATCGCCCATGTCCATGCCTTTCATGTCTGTGCCTGCTGGCATAGGCATGGTCTGGCCTTTGTGCATGTTCATATCACCCATGAATTTGCCAATGATCTCTTTGAACAAATCAGGTTTGACGCTGGCGAAATATTCAACCGGGTTGTCGATACTATCGGCTGCCAGTTTGTTGAAGTCGTCAGTGGTTGCCAGCTGATTAGGCGCAGTCTTCACTTTCGCTACCCATGTGTCGAAATCGGCACGGGTTGGGGTCGCAATTGCGTTGAACTTCATGCCAGAGAAACCGCGGCCACTGAAGTTTGCCGAGATGCCTTTATAGGTGCCAGCTTCATTTGCAATCAAATGCAACTGAGTCTGCATACCGGCCATCGCGTAAATCTGCCCGCCTAACTGAGGAATAAAGAACGAGTTCATCACTGAGTTAGAGGTGACTTTGAACTGAACCGGAACATCTTTAGGAATAACCAATTCGTTAACAGTCGCGATACCTTGTTCTGGATAAATGAATAACCATTTCCAGTCCAGAGCAACGACTTCAACCGTCATTGTTTTTTGGTCAGATACGATAGGCTTGAACGGATCAAGCGCATGAGTGGTTTTCCAGGTTATCGTTGCCAAAATGGCAATAATGATAATCGGAACTGTCCAAACCACGGCTTCGATTTTGTTGGAATGGGACCAGTCCGGGCTGTACTTAGCATTTGTGTTAGAAGCACGATACTTCCAGGCAAACGCCAAGGCCATGATAATCACTGGGATAACGACGATCAGCATCAAGCCGATTGCGGTTAAAATCAGTGTTCTCTGCTCGAGTCCAATTGCTCCTTTGGGATCCATCAATGCCGTATTGCAACCGCTTAACATTAACGCAGAGGCAAATAAGGACAACATCCCAATACTTTTATTGTATTTCTTAAGTCTCATCTAACGACCTCAATAAATCAGGGCTCTATTGTCGCTCCATGTGTGCGGGCATTTTACGGGAAGGTTGCAGTACTGTAAACACGCTTAAGGAAGTGTCAGCAAGCCTCTGCCACTTTATGTTAACGGGGTCACAGATGTCACGGAGAGTGACAATTTCTGAGTGTCAACAATATGTTGCGGTGGGATCTTTCACTATGGTGAGCAAAAACAAGGTATAGCACTCAGAGGGAATATTTAACACGAAGTGTAATGTTTTGGGTAAGTTTAATTAATGTTAATGCGATGTATAAATATGGTGAATTTAAAAACCAAAAGCAGGTAAAAAAAAAGTGTATTTGAAAGATGCTGTAACTTATTAAATATAATTTATCGAGGAAAACTTATCTCAGCGCAGGGAAAACCGCCTCAATTTGCTCTCCTGATAACAATATTAGATTCCGTAAGTCAGGGATGAATCAACTGAAAATATCCTTCGCTCATCAACAAGATACATCAGGCCAGACTTTAATCCTCAGGGCAATGATACCGATTCCTAAAATACTGACCAGCGTAAGCTAAGCTACCTTTTGACGGCGCAACGCCAGAAAATCCAGCAGGCTTCCCAGCGCAATCCCGGCCAGGCAAATCAGTGCTCCGGCTTCAAGTAAGCGTTCTGGTAACACCGTCAAATTAGTCCATTCCATTGCGTTACTGATAAGCGAGATGAGCCAGGCTACCAGCAGGAGAGTCCCTGTTAACAACATACGTAATGCCAGTTTGTAACTGCCTGAAAAAGCGGTCCGTGGCAGGAACTGGTCGGTTTTTTGGGTGTATTCCAGCGTTTGGCGGCAGACGGCCAGCAACAATAAGCCAGGAACGGCAGCAACAATAGAGAAAAGGTAAAACAGCGGCCAGCCATGGGCCTCGACGAACCATCCGGCAATCGGGCCGACGTAAACACGGCCAACGGCCGAAAGTGCAGAAAGCAGGGCAAACTGGGTGGCCGAGAAAGACCGGTTACACAACGTCATCAACAAGGCCACGAAGGCCGCTGTCCCCATCCCGCCGCACAAGTTTTCGAAGAATATCGCCGTGCCCATCGAATAAAGATGCTTATCGGTCACCGCCAGAATCCAGTACCCGGCGTTGGATACCGCCTGCAAAATACCGAAGATCATCAGCGCACGGAACAGGCTCAGTCGCTGCATCACCATACCGCCATAGAGCGCACCGATAATGGTCGCCAGCAGGCCCAGCGTTTTGTTCACCAGCCCGACTTCACCGGCATCAAACCCGACGCCGCGAATTAAAAAAGTGGTACTGAGGCTGCCGGCAAAGGCATCGCCCATTTTGTACATGACGATTAACAGCAGAATCAACCAGGCGTTGTTACGTCCGAAGAAGTCTTTCAGAGGCGCGACAACCGCAATTTCTATCGTACGGGGCGCGGGTTCGGAAACATCGGGTTCCGGTGCCATAATCGTGGCA
Source organism: Enterobacterales bacterium (assembly GCA_003864575.1). Lineage (GTDB taxonomy): Bacteria > Pseudomonadota > Gammaproteobacteria > Enterobacterales > Enterobacteriaceae > Ewingella. The sequence goes on along the minus strand of BHES01000015.1, from coordinate 17,488 downwards.
ACGACGCCAATCAACATCAGCCCGGCCATCAGCCAGTACATGTGTTGCCAGCCGAGGTAGCGATCGGCTATCCACAGAGCCAGCCCGCCGGAAACCAACATCGCTAAACGATATCCAAGTACCGAGACCGCCGCACCGTTGCCACGTTCTGCCGCGGGCAGTAAGTCCGTTTTGTAAGCATCAAACACGATGTCCTGCGACGCTGAGGCAAAAGCGATCAATACGGCCAGCGCGGCCAGCCAGAATAGCTCTTTCGACGGATCCATGTAGCCCATGGCAAAGATGGCGGCCACCAGCAAAAGCTGTGTGAGGATTAACCATCCCCGGCGGCGACCAAAGAAAGATGGAGTGTAGCGATCCATCATCGGTGACCAGAGGAATTTGAAAACGTAAGCCTGGCCAACCAAAGAAAATATACCGATGGTTTTTAAATCGACATTTTCCACCGTCATCCAGGCCTGAAGCGTTCCGGATGTCAGTGCAAGAGGTAAGCCGGATGCAAAGCCTAACAGTAGCAGGATCAAAGTGTTGCGTTGTGTGAAGATTTTGAAGTACTGACTTACCATGAAAATGTGTTCCCGCTGACCTATGGAAGAGTGGCGCACGGGCATAATAAAGGATGCAGGGAGATAATAAAGGAGGGATTAGCAGAACGCGTGATTTCAAAGCGAAGACGGTAAAAATATTTCTGCCCGACGGTGCCGGGCAGAAGGGGTACGTCAACCAATACCGGCGGAATTATCGGGCGTTGGCCTTGATAAAGTCGCTGATGCTGGTGTCTTGTGCCATGTCATTGATGACATCGCCCAGCGTGCTGTTAACGGCATTGGTGATTTTGTCGTTGGTGGCGGTAAGCGCGCCCTGGACGTTATACGTTGAGCGGTAGTTCTTAACCTGCTTGTTGCCATTCTTTGCCGTTGCAATGATGGAGATGTCAGCTTTGGTGGTGATGTTATAACGCAGATTGCCTTCCTGAACGTCGGCAAACAGATTATTGACCACGATTTGCAGATCGACAGCGCCATTCGGGCCAATCATATAGCCGCGAGCCGTCATCTGTTTTTCGAGGGACTCCTGCAGCAGGTAACGCAGATCGCGTGATGGTGTCAGGGAAACCAGCTGGCCATCACGGTTCACTTTCGCCAGTGCCTGATCCTGACGTTGGTCAGCACCGTTAACGCTGATGGTGATCCCTTGCAGGGTTGGATCCTGCGTTGGCAACGTGATTTTTGGCGCAATATTCAGTGTGTTGGTGCTGGTGGCGCAACCGGCAAGCATCAATAATGCCAGCACGGGAAAAATGATTTTTTTCAACATAATAAATTCTCAATAAATGCATCTGATTCAAGATGCAAAATGGGACGGGTTACGCAAAGTTCGCACATCATAACATCGCCTTTTTGCGGGGGAAGTCCTGACGGTACGAAAAAACAACATTTGCCTACATTTACATCTCACTCAGTACAGCAAACTGACGTATTGATATTTAATGATTTCACCCCGTTTGCAGAATGATGGCTAAATATCATCAGGTAAGACAAACTGATTGCCTTTTTTATCAATCGCCGCAGAAATTTTGTTTCTGTAACATACTAATAAGTCGTAAACCCGCCTATCCTTACTAGGTGACAGATATTCCAGTGAGGGCGCAGTTCTCTGCTAAAGCGGTGTGAGGAGATTGCTATGATTCGCGAGCAAATAGAAGCAAAATTAGTTGCAGCGTTTGAACCTGCGTACCTGGAAGTGACAGACGAAAGTTATCGTCACAATGTACCGGCAGGATCAGAGAGCCATTTCAAAGTGGTTCTGGTATCCGATAAGTTTGTGGGTGAGCGTTTCTTATCACGCCACCGCGCAATCTATGGGGAGTTGTCCCTGGAACTTGCGGGCAGCGTCCATGCGCTGGCGTTACATACTTATACGCAAAAAGAGTGGGAAGGTTTACAGGATACCGTCCCGAGTTCTCCGCCGTGTCGGGGAGCCGGAACTCTGGCCTGACCGGTCCGGATCTTGCTCGCAAAAACCACAAAGATGTTCTTCTCGATACGGTATCAGTGGAACTTTCTTCCCAAGATGCGGTATTAGTAGGAGCGAATTTTGAAACGGCCTGCGGGCCGTTTCTGTTTTTAGCCGTGAATAATAAATGACTGAGAGGCGACAGGGTAGTTTAAGCCTTTGCATCGACTACGTTTTTCGAGGGATTGACCGCGATGTGATTTTTCCTCCCACGCAGTAGATTACCGTCCTCGACTCGCCGTCTATGCGCCGCTATAATGTCGCGTCTTATTTTTCCGGAATGGTTTCGGGACGCTTTCGAATACAGGGCTACGTTCTTATAGAGGACTGTCCCGGTTCTTAGAAGTCGTTTTCAAGGTAAGTTCGTTCTTTTCCACGCTTCTCATCTTGAGAACGACTTCTGGAGTTGACCGAGCACTGTAATTTTTTTGAGGTAACAAGATGCAAGTTTCTGTTGAAACCACTCAAGGCCTTGGGCGCCGTGTAACGATTACTGTTCCTGCTGACAGCATTGAAAAAGCAGTGAGCAGTGAACTGGTCAACGTATCTAAAAAAGTACGTATTGACGGCTTCCGTAAAGGCAAAGTACCAAGCCACATCATCGAGCAGCGTTATGGTGCTTCTGTTCGCCAGGACGTTCTGGGTGATCTGATGCAGCGCAACTTCGTTGACGCGATCATCAAAGAAAAAATCAATCCAGCTGGCGCGCCTAACTATGTGCCGGGTGAATACAAACTGGGCGAAGATTTTAACTACACCGTTGAATTCGAAGTGTACCCAGAAGTAGAGCTGAAAGATCTGGAAAACATCGAAGTTGAAAAACCCGTCGTTGAAGTTAACGATGCTGATGTTGACACCATGCTGGAAACTCTGCGTAAGCAACAAGCTGACTGGAAAGAAAGTGATGCTGCTGTAACAGCAGAAGATCGTGTCACTGTTGATTTCTCCGGTTCTATCGGCGGCGAAGAATTCGAAGGCGGTAAAGCCTCTGATTTCGTTCTGGCGATGGGCCAGGGCCGCATGATCCCAGGCTTTGAAGAAGGTCTGTTAGGTCACAAAGCCGGTGAAGAATTCACCATCGACGTAAACTTCCCAGAAGATTACCATGCTGAAAATCTGAAAGGTAAAGCGGCTAAGTTCGTAATTACCTTGAAGAAAGTTGAAGTGCGTGAATTGCCAGAATTGACTCCAGAGTTCATCAAACGTTTCGGCGTGGCTGATGGTTCTGTTGCAGGTCTGCGTGCTGAAGTGCGTAAAAACATGGAACGCGAGCTGAAAGGTGCTGTACGTAACCGCATCAAAACTCAGGCAATCGACGGTCTGGTTAATGCCAACGACATCGACGTCCCAGCTGCACTGATCGACGGTGAAGTTGACGTTTTGCGTCGTCAGGCTGCACAGCGTTTTGGTGGCAACGAAAAACAAGCGCTGGAATTACCGCGTGAGTTGTTCGAAGAGCAAGCTAAACGTCGCGTAGTCGTTGGTTTGCTGTTGGGTGAAGTGATCAGCCAGCACGAACTGAAAGCTGACGAAGATCGCGTTAAAGCGCTGATCGAAGAGATGGCTTCAGCTTACGAAGATCCATCAGAAGTTGTTGAGTTCTACAGCAAAAATAAAGAGCTGATGAACAACATGCGTAACGTCGCTCTGGAAGAACAAGCGGTCGAAACTCTGTTGTCTAAAGCGAAAGTGACTGAGAAAGCCACTACCTTTACTGAACTGATGAACCAAACCCAACCTGCATAATGTTTTTGCACGTTGTTGAGCTTATATAAGCTCAAATCAAAACCCGCAGTTTTTACTGCGGGTTTTTTTATGCTCAAGGTATGACATTTTTCTTTTTTGCTGTTGTTTTTGCACTATATTTATCGAAGTACGTTGAGATAGCCGGTAAGCGGGGCAGTGGCTGAAAAGATTGAGGGCAAGCAGACATTTTTGCAGAGCCACGGATGAACAAAATGTGTCTGCCGCGAAAAGAAATCTCACTGCAGACTTGAAAAAGGGCGTTGATTCCCCCAATTGTTAACTACAAATGCAGAGTACTTTGCTGTTAAATTCTGACTGATAACAACCGTCAGCCGCGTAAACGGCGACTTGGCCGCTTGAGCATAGTCATCAATGCTTATCTCAAGTAGAATCGGTTCAACTAGCGCCAAAGAGAATTCTATTAGGAGACGGTTATGTCATACAATAGTGGACGAGATCAATTTGCACCGAACATGGCTCTTGTACCCATGGTTGTGGAGCAAACTTCACGGGGTGAGCGTTCTTACGACATCTACTCCCGCCTGCTGAAGGAACGTATTATTTTCATGACGGGTCAGGTTGAAGACCATATGGCTAACCTGATTGTGGCTCAGATGCTGTTTCTGGAGGCAGAGAGCCCGGAAAAAGACATTTTCCTGTACATTAACTCTCCGGGGGGCGTGATCACTGCCGGTATGTCTATCTATGACACCATGCAGTTTATCAAGCCGGACGTCAGCACCATTTGTATGGGCCAGGCCTGTTCAATGGGCGCGTTCCTGTTAACCGCAGGGGCGAAAGGTAAGCGTTTCTGCCTGCCAAACTCACGCGTCATGATTCACCAGCCTCTGGGCGGTTTCCAGGGACAGGCGACGGATATTGAAATTCACGCCAAAGAGATCCTGAAAGTGAAGTCACGTATGAATGAGCTGATGGCGAAGCATACTGGCAAGTCACTGGAAGAGATCGAGCGTGATACCGAGCGTGACCGTTTCTTGTCAGCAGAAGAATCTGTAGAGTATGGATTAGTTGACTCCGTATTTTCCCATCGCGTCTGACGGCTTAAATCTGCCGGGTTGATGGTCTATAGTTAAGTCATACAGAGGCAGCGCAGGCTTACGTGACCCTATTTGTGAGTGCTGCGTTTCGCCCATCACCGACATAACAGCCATCCGCCGCCAATACGGCAGCGATTAACATGGCCGTACCGCGTAATTTAGCGGAACAGATACTAAAGAAGAGGTTTACTGATGACAGATAAGCGCAAAGACGGTTCAGGAAAGCTGCTGTACTGCTCTTTTTGCGGCAAAAGCCAGCATGAAGTGCGTAAGCTGATTGCCGGGCCGTCAGTGTATATCTGCGATGAGTGTGTCGATCTGTGTAACGACATTATTCGCGAAGAGATTAAAGAAGTCGCACCGCACCGCGAACGCAGTGCATTGCCGACTCCCCATGAGATCCGCCAGCATCTCGATGACTACGTTATCGGGCAAGAACCGGCTAAAAAGGTTCTGGCTGTGGCGGTTTATAACCACTACAAGCGCCTGCGTAATGGCGATACCACCAACGGTATCGAATTAGGCAAGAGCAACATTCTGCTGATCGGGCCAACCGGTAGTGGTAAAACGTTGCTGGCTGAAACGCTCGCGCGTTTCCTGGATGTGCCATTTACGATGGCCGATGCCACCACGCTGACCGAAGCCGGTTATGTGGGTGAGGATGTGGAAAACATCATCCAGAAGCTGCTGCAGAAATGTGATTACGACGTACAAAAAGCGCAACGCGGGATCGTCTATATTGATGAAATCGATAAAATTTCCCGTAAGTCTGATAACCCATCGATCACACGTGATGTGTCCGGTGAAGGCGTTCAGCAAGCGCTGCTGAAACTGATTGAAGGTACCGTTGCTGCGGTTCCACCTCAGGGTGGACGCAAGCATCCACAGCAGGAGTTCCTGCAGGTTGATACTTCTAAGATCCTGTTCATCTGTGGCGGCGCATTTGCCGGTCTGGATAAGGTGATTGGACAACGTATCAACACAGGTACCGGGATTGGTTTTGGTGCTGAAGTGAAAGGTAAGTCTGAAAAAGCCACTGAAGGTCAGTTGCTGGCTCAGGCTGAACCAGAAGATTTGATTAAATTCGGTCTGATCCCGGAATTCATCGGTCGTCTGCCTGTCGTCGCTACCCTCAGCGAGCTGAGCGAAGACGCGCTGATTCAGATCCTCAAAGAGCCGAAAAATGCGCTGACTAAACAGTATCAGGCATTGTTCAATCTGGAAGGCGTTGAGCTGGAATTCCGTGATGAAGCGCTGGTGGCAATTGCCAAAAAAGCGATGGTGCGTAAAACAGGTGCCCGTGGTCTGCGTTCAATTGTTGAAGGTGCACTGCTAGACACCATGTATGACCTGCCATCACTGGACAGCGTAGAGAAAGTGGTTATCGATGAATCCGTTATTTCGGGTCAGTCAGAACCGCTGATGATTTATGGTAAACCTGAAGCGCAACAGGCATCTGGCGAATAATTAGCCAACTGTTGCATAAGGTTAGTGAAGAAATGGGGGATTTTGTCCCCCATTTTTTTTTACTCGCATTCTTGTCGTTGAATGTCAGATATTCATCCCCATATACTCAGATAACGACTTGCTGAAACCCGTTTGACTCGTGTTTCACGAGATTTCCTTAACCTGGCGGAAGCTAAACTAAGAGAGAGCTCTATGAACCCTGAGCGTTCCGAACGCATAGAAATCCCCGTCTTGCCTTTGCGCGACGTGGTGGTTTATCCGCACATGGTGATCCCGTTGTTTGTTGGCAGGGAAAAATCGATTCGCTGCCTCGAAGCTGCGATGGATCACGACAAAAAAATCATGCTGGTGGCGCAAAAAGAAGCGTCTACCGATGAGCCGGGCGTTAATGATCTCTTCTCTGTAGGCACAGTTGCCTCCATATTGCAGATGCTGAAACTGCCAGACGGCACCGTCAAAGTCCTGGTTGAAGGTTTACAGCGCGCGCGCATTACCACGCTGTCTGACAGCGGCGAGCACTTTGCTGCTCAGGCTGAATACCTTGAGTCACCGGCAGTGGACGAGCGTGAGCAGGAAGTACTGGTTCGCACCGCGATTAATCAGTTTGAAGGCTATATCAAACTGAATAAAAAAATCCCGCCAGAAGTGCTGACGTCACTCAATAGCATTGAAGACGCTGCCCGTTTGGCTGACACCATCGCCGCACATATGCCGTTGAAACTCAGTGACAAACAATCCGTACTGGAGATGTTTGACATCACCGAGCGTCTGGAATATCTGATGGCGATGATGGAATCGGAAATCGACCTGCTGCAGGTTGAAAAACGCATCCGTAACCGTGTCAAAAAACAGATGGAAAAGAGTCAGCGTGAGTACTATCTGAATGAGCAAATGAAAGCTATTCAGAAAGAACTGGGCGAAATGGACGATGCGCCTGATGAACACGAAGCGCTGAAACGCAAAATCGATGCGGCAAAAATGCCGAAAGAAGCGCGTGAAAAAACAGAAGCTGAGCTGCAAAAGCTGAAAATGATGTCGCCGATGTCCGCCGAAGCCACCGTTGTTCGTGGTTATATCGACTGGATGCTTCAGGTGCCATGGAATGCCCGCAGCAAAGTGAAAAAAGATCTGCGTAAAGCGCAGGAAGTTCTCGATACCGATCACTTTGGCCTCGAACGCGTCAAAGACCGTATCCTTGAATATCTTGCGGTACAGACGCGTGTCAGCAAAATCAAAGGGCCGATTCTCTGCCTGGTAGGGCCTCCGGGCGTGGGTAAAACCTCGCTGGGACAATCTATTGCCCGCGCAACCGGTCGTGAATATGTTCGTATGGCGCTGGGTGGGGTACGTGATGAAGCGGAGATCCGCGGACATCGCCGTACTTACATCGGTTCTATGCCGGGTAAGATGATTCAGAAAATGGCGAAAGTGGGCGTTAAAAACCCGCTGTTCCTATTGGATGAGATCGACAAGATGTCTTCGGATATGCGCGGTGATCCGGCTTCAGCATTACTGGAAGTGTTGGATCCAGAGCAAAACGTGGCGTTTAACGACCACTATCTGGAGGTTGATTACGATCTGTCAGATGTCATGTTTGTCGCGACGTCAAACTCAATGAACATTCCGGCACCGTTACTGGACCGTATGGAAGTGATTCGTCTCTCTGGTTATACCGAAGATGAAAAGCTGAACATTGCGAAACAGCACCTGTTGCCGAAACAGATTGAGCGTAATGCCCTGAAGAAGACCGAATTGACGATCGACGACAGCGCTATTATTGGCATTATTCGTTTCTATACCCGTGAAGCTGGCGTACGTAGCCTGGAACGTGAACTTTCTAAATTGTGCCGTAAAGCGGTTAAACAATTGCTGATGGATAAAACCCTCAAGCACATTGAAATCAACGGCGACAACCTGAAAGATTTCCTTGGCGTGCAGAAAGTAGATTACGGCCGTGCTGATACCGAAAACCGCGTTGGCCAGGTTACTGGTTTAGCTTGGACTGAAGTGGGTGGGGAACTGTTGACCATCGAAACCGCCTGCGTACCGGGTAAAGGCAAGCTGACCTATACCGGTTCTTTGGGTGAGGTTATGCAGGAATCCATCCAGGCCGCGCTGACCGTTGTGCGTGCTCGTGCGGACAAACTGGGCATTAACCCTGACTTCTACGAGAAACGTGATATCCACGTTCACGTACCTGAAGGGGCCACGCCAAAAGACGGCCCTAGCGCCGGTATCGCGATGTGTACTGCGCTGGTTTCCTGTCTGACGGGTAACCCAGTGCGTGCAGATGTGGCGATGACAGGGGAAATCACCCTGCGTGGTCTGGTTCTGCCGATCGGCGGCCTGAAAGAGAAGCTGCTGGCCGCACACCGTGGTGGTATCAAAGTGGTGCTGATCCCGGATGACAACAAGCGTGATCTGGAAGAGATTCCAGCCAACGTGTTGGGTGATCTTGTGATCCACCCGGTGAAACGTATTGATGATGTGTTGAATTTTGCCCTGCAAAATCCTGCCTTCGGTGCGCTGCCGGTTGCAGTAAAATAGTGATCAAGACCGTCACAGTAAAATAAAACTCGGGCTGGCAGGTGAAATCTCACTTGCCAGCCTTTTTTTGTGTCGTTAAGTTAGACAGCGGTCAGGGAGTTTCAGGCTGCTTTCAGCTGCTTGCATAGCCATGACAAGCTTGATATAACAGCTGCGCTGTCATATTCGCAGGGAAAATGCGACGTGACGATAGAATTTCTAGAGGGGATGAATAGAGTGAATAAGTCACAACTGATCGACAAAATTGCCGCTGGTGCTGATATTTCTAAAGCGGCTGCTGGGCGTGTATTGGATGCAGTACTTGGATCGGTAACCGATACCCTGAAGTCAGGGGAAGAAGTTGCTCTGGTTGGCTTTGGTACTTTCTCGGTTCGTGAGCGTTCTGCGCGTACAGGCCGTAATCCACAAACGGGTAAAGAAATCAGCATTGCTGCGGCAAAAGTACCTGGTTTCCGAGCTGGTAAAGCGTTGAAAGACGCAGTCAACGGTTAACTATCTGCTGGTCAGGCGTCATACTTGCGAGACGAAAGGCAAAACTGCCCTTTCATTCCTAGGTCTGGTTGTTAAACAATAACCTGACGTCACCGGGCTGGTAAGGTAAGATACAAGGCGCATCGGAATCGATGCGCTTTTTTTATTACAGCGGAGTGTTGCCTCACTATGATGGACAATTTACGCGCGGCCGCCAACCACGTCGCGCTCAAAATCATTCTGGCCCTGATTATTCTGTCCTTTATTTTGACAGGGGTGGGCAACTACCTGATCGGCGGTTCAGGAGACTATGCAGCGAAAGTGAATGGTCAGGAAATAGGACGTGCTCAGTTGGAAGAAGCGGTGCAAAGCCAGCGTAGCCGACTGCAGCAACAGCTGGGAGATCAATTCTCTGCGCTGGCAGGCAGCGAAGGCTACATGCAGCAACTGCGTCAGGAATCACTGAACAACCTGATTGACGTCACATTACTGGATCAGTATTCCAAAAAGCTGGGTATTACCGTCAGCGATCAACAGATCAAAGACGCGATTCTGGCGACCCCACAATTCCAGACTGATGGCCGTTTCGATAATGCTAAATATCTGCAAAGTATCCAGGGTATGGGCTACAGCGCAGACAATTTTGCCAAGTTGATGAAACAGCAATTGGTCAGTCAACAGCTGGCTCAGGCTTTTGGCACGTCAGACTTCGTTCTGCCTACTGAAACCAAAGCTATGTCTGAATTGCTTCTGCAAGAACGCGATGTTCGCACTGCGACTTTAGATACCGCGGCATTGGCTGCAAAACAGCAGGTTAGTGACAGCGAAGCGCAGGCGTTCTACGACCAGAACAAGAACAACTTTGTCTCTCCTGAGCAGGTGAAAGTCAGCTACATCGAAATGGATGCCGCGGCGATGCAGGGGAAAACAACCGTCAGCGATGCCGATGTTACCGCTTACTATGACCAGCATAAGAGCGAGTTTGGTCAACCTGAGCGTCGTCGTTACAGCGTTATCGTACTTAAAACGCAGGCCGATGCCGATGCCGTGGCGGCTGAGTTGAAAAAAGGCGCTGATTTCGCCGGTCTGGCAAAAACTAAGTCTATCGATACCCTGAGCGGTAAGCAGGGTGGCCTGATGGATTGGGTTGAGCCTGAAACCACATTGCCAGAATTCAAGAGCGCCAACCTGACTGAAAAAGGCCAGATCTCCGGTGTGATCAAATCTGACAGTGGTTTCTTCATCCTGCGTCTCGAAGATATCAAACCTGAGCAGATTAAACCGATGGCTCAGGTGCATGACAGCATCGTAGACAAGCTCAAGCAAGAGAAAGCCGTCGATGCGTATTACGCCTTGCAGCAGAAAGTCAGCGAAGCGGCGAATAACGACAACGAGTCTTTGGCTTCTGCTGAAGAAGTCGCGGGCGTGAAAGCGACGCACACTGACTGGTTCACTCAGCAAGCTATCCCGGCTGGCATTAATTTCAAACCCGTTGTTCAGGCTATCTTTGACGGTGGTCTGATTGGGCAGGATGGTACGCCAGGTAGCAATTCAGACATCATTACCGTCGATGGTGATCGTGCCTTTGTTGTGCGTGTTGATGCCCACAAAGCTGAAGGCTTTAAACCTTTTGCCGACGTTAAAGATCAAGTGATCGCGTTAGTGAAACGTCAGAAAGCGGAAAGTCAGGCGCGTATGGATGGTGAGAAACTGCTGACCGCCCTTAAAGCCGGTAAAGGCGATGAAGCGTTGAAAGTCGCGGGGCTGAGCTTTGGCAATGTACAGAAAGTGCAGCGTAGCCAGCAGCCTTCTGCATTTGAGCAAAATGTTTATGCTTTACCTCATCCACAAAAGGATCAGCCGGTGTACGGCTTGTCTCAGGATGACAAAGGAAATAGCGTTCTCGTTGAGCTGACCGCGGTTAACCCGGGTACACTGCCAGATAATGAAACGGCGCGTTTTGAGCAGGAATTGCAGCAGTCTTCGTCCAACGTGACCTTTGATGCTTTGCTGACAAACCTGCGTCAGGAAGCCAAAATTAAGTTGGGTTCTGCCGCACAAGTCCAGTAAACGCCGCAAATATTTGCAACGCGTTGCAACAACAAAAGGCCGCTTTCGCGGCCTTTTCCACATTTTAAATCTGCCAATTGTTGCCTGATAAAACTTGCTGCACTCTGTCCGTGCTGAAAACACATGGAGGATACAGCATGAAAAAATTAGGCATTACTTCACTCTCATTGGCCCTGGCTTTGGGTCTTTCTACTCTTCCCGTCATGCTTCAGGCAGCGCCTGTGGCGGTCAGTCCGGTCGCGACTGCCACGCCGGTAGTAACTCAGACGCCCGTCAGTAAAGTGGGAACGTCTGTAGCCAAAAAGGAGCAGGCTATCGCCACCGATGACGCGACAGTCAATATCAACACCGCATCGGCAGAAGATTTCGCCCGGGTAATGAACGGTGTGGGTCTGAAGAAGGGGCAGGCAATCATCAGCTATCGTGAAGAGTTAGGGCAGTTCACCGCCATCGAGCAATTACAAGAAGTGCCGGGAATTGGTACTGCATTGTTCGAACGTAACAAGGACCGTCTGAAACTGTGACGGATGTCGCGGCGATAACCTGCTAACGGTTATCGCCGTTTTCTTCTGCTAATCTTTCAAGACATCTGACCAGTTCAGATTCACAACCTGACCCCTTTATCTCAGGAGCCCGAAGAGATTATGCATACGTTTATCACGGTTCGCGGTTTTCATATCGACGTTTATCAACATGTTAACAATGCCCGTTATCTTGAGTTTCTGGAGTCAGCCCGCTGGGAGTGGCTCGATAACAAGAGCGGTTTCAAATGGATGAGCGCTAATAAGATCGCGTTCATCGTCGTCAATATTAATATCAACTATCGCAAGCCAGCCACGTTGGGCGATGTATTACGCATTGATAGCAGTTTACAGCAGCTCAATGGCCGCAGTGGTGTCATAGAGCAGGTGATCACCCGGGAAGGGGATATCGTCGCCGATGCAACCCTGACGTTTGTCTGTATCGATCTGCGAACACAAAAGGCTTTGCCGCTGGAAGGTGAATTACTCGGAAAGTTGCGGGAGCTGGAGCTGAAAGAGGGTTAAGCAGCGTTTGGGATACCAATCCCAGACGTGGAAGAGTGGCTGGCCGGGTATGAAGCTTCACACCCGGTCACAGAAAATCCGTAATTAACGCAGGCCGATTTTTTTCTTCAGGCTGGCGTTTACGGCATCTCTGTCTTGCTGATACTGCTGTAAACCGTTGGCGCGTAAATGGCAAGCCGCGCACTCGCCACAGCCGTCACCCGCGATACCGTTATAGCAGGTCAGGGTCTGCTGGCGAACCAAATCCAACTGCTGATAATAATCTGCCAGTGCCCATGTTTCCGCCTTGTTCAACCACATCAGTGGCGTTTCAAAGCGAATGTCGCGGGCTATGCCCAGTGATACTGCATGGTTCAGGGCTTTAACGAATTCGTCGCGGCAATCCGGATAACCGGAGAAGTCAGTTTCACACACGCCGGTGATCACCGCTTCGGCCTGAATTTGATAGGCGTAAATTGCCGCCAGCGTGAGGAACAAAATATTGCGGCCAGGAACAAAGGTACTTGGCAGGCCGTTGTCTTCCGTTTCACCTAAAGCAGGGACCGGAATGTTGTCACGAGTCAGGCTGCTGACGGCCAGTTCGTTCAACAGGCCAACATCCAGCACCTTGTGGGCTTTCGCTCCCAACTCTACCGAGAGTGTGCGGGCAATGTCGATCTCAGCGCGATGCCGTTGACCATAGTCGAAGGTGATGCAATGCACTTCGTCATATTGCGTCAAGGCCTGAATCAGGCAGGTTGTTGAATCCTGACCACCGCTAAAAACCACCACTGCTCTTTTCATGTGTTTTACCTGTTTTACCCGGACTTATGCCAGACGCGCTGGCGATAATATTTCCGCCCATGGTACTGCCCTTTAGTCGGATATAAAAGTCAGGGCAACGGCGGAGGGATCCATGCCTGACAAAAATCAAACCATCCCCATGCGGTAAGCTGTACGCCATTCACCCGCGGTGGCGCGCTGACCTGATACTGATAGTTAAACAGTGGCGTAATGATCCCGGTTTTCATCAGATGATAGAAATGGTCGCGCAGCTCCTCGGCTCTTTTATTGGCGAGCGGGATTTGTTGAATCGACTGCAACTGGCCTTGTTGTTTGCGGATATCGGTATCGCTAAGGATACCTGACCACAGCGGGTCCTGACGTAGCCAGTTTTCCAGCGTGGCTTCAGGTGCTTCGCCTATTAAGCGGTCGCCGAGCAGCAAGTCGGCGGTGGCCAGCGCCGCTTCGTCATCCCATAAACGGCCAGGATGGTAGAGGATTTCCAGTTCACAGCCCTCAGCGGCCAGACTACTTTTCAGCGCTTCGGCCACAAACTCAAGCTCGACCGGCGGATGAAACAATAATGTGAGTTTTTTCGGCAGAGCGACCTGCAGGACATCATGTTCAGGGATGGGCCAGCCGGGCAGCATCTCTTTACTGGGTTTCACCAGGTCGTGATCGATGGGTAATCTGTTCAACAGTTCGGATCGTTGAATGACCATAATGATCTTTTGCGCCTGTTCGGAGGATAAATGCCCGCGTCGCAGATTGGCCGCAATATAGCAAAAACCCAGACTGGTGCTGCGTTTCACCGGCTTCACATCGGCTATTTCGTCTTGCTCGCCTAGCATAATGCGTACAGGATGTTGGCAACTGACATTGTCTTTTTGCGCGAAAAGCTGTGGCGTGATCCAAAATTCAATCGCGGCCAGAAAAGGATGTTGCAGATGATAGTAGGCGTGCTGCTCAAGACGGACCAACTCCGGTGCAAAACTTGCTAGACGAAACGGTCCTGCACCGCACAGCGCATCATCAGGATGCGACAGTAGGCAGTTCAGGTCGGCCAGACGGTGCGCCAGCCAGTAATCAGGCGCATGTAAATCGAATTGCAGGCAGAGGGCATGAGGTTGACTGAGGTGCGCGACCATTGCCAGGCTATGTTTGCTGCGCGGTGACTGGCGCAGTGCTTCAAAGCGGCTGCTTAGCTGGCTCGCGGTCACCGGTTCACCATTGTGCCAGTAGAGTTGGCTGCGCAGGAAAAATCGCCAGGTTTTCCCGTTATTACTGATTTGCCAGTGGTGCGCCAGGTCGGGTTGGGGAATGGGCTCCCCGGTAATAAAACGCGTCAGCCCGGCATGTAGCGTGTGCGCCAAATGCTGTTCCGCACGTCCCGTCAGGGTTTGCGGATCCAGCGGCTGCATACTGCGATAATAGGGAATACGCAGCGTCGGGGCATCCGCCTGCCACTGTCCGCCGAGGTGCGGAGCCAGTAAGGCGTTGAGGTGTTTCGGATCCATCTCACTGAGCTGCAACGCCGCCGAGTGATCGCCATTTTTCAGCAGTTGTTGTAAATAGGATTCACGTAAGCTTTCCGGCGACGTCAGGCATTGAATCGAGGCGCGCTTCCCCCGGCCAGCCTGCGATTGCCAGCTTATCCAGCCAGTATGCTGGAATTGCGTCAGCAGGGTGCGGGTATGGCGTTCACTGCAACAAAATATTCCCGCCAGATCGGCCACGGTCAACGCCGACGACTGGTTGCCAATCTTCACATACAGCCGTTGATACTGGTTAAGACGGTTTTGTAATCGCATAAAATCCCGCAACATCTGAGCAAGCTCGCTAAGGAGATATTCAGCATATCTGAGTCGCAGAGCTGCCACATAAGGCAAAGCGGCATAGTGTGATCTAAATCCGGAACACTATTCGTAAAGTGTTCACTATTACTTCCGTAAATCTGGCGGCATACTTGCAGCGTTAACTTTCTCCAGGACAGCCAGGTAGAAAAATCTTTTGATGCTGTTCTGTCGGGTAATTGCGAGGTTTTATGTTTCGTTTGGCTGCATTTGATATGGACGGCACGCTGTTAATGCCGGATCACCGGTTGGGTGAGAAGACATTGTTAACCCTGGGGCAACTGGCCGAAAAACCGATGACGCTGACTTTCGCGACCGGCCGCCATTACCTTGAGATGAAAGATATTCTGTCAAATCTGGGTTTGGAGGGGTATCTGATCACCGGCAACGGAACCCGCATTCATGATTTGGCCGGTAACCGCCTGCACGCCAGTGACTTACCCGCAGATTGCGCGCAAGAGTTGTTGAATACGAACTGGAACACTGCTGCCAGCCTGCATGTATTTCGTGACGAAGGCTGGTTTACCGATCTTGATGACCCGCAGATGTTGATACCGCATGAATTCAGCGGTTTTCGCTATCAGTTATGTGAGCTGCCAAAACTGCCGGCCACCGGTAACAGCAAAGTTTGTTTTACCGCGCCGCATGACGTCCTGCTTGAACTGGTGCCATCAATCGAAGCCCACTTCGGGTCACGCATTGACCTCTGTTTCTCTGCTGCAGACTGTCTGGATATCATGCCCGCAGGCAGCAATAAAGGGAGTGCGCTGGCGCTGTTGACGGCAAGATTGGGTATTGATATGTCCGAATGCATGGCCTTCGGCGATGCGATGAATGACCGCGAAATGCTGGAGAGTGTCGGCATGGGCCTGGTAATGGGCAACGCACTGCCGGTGCTTAAACAGCACTCTCCTCATCTGCAAGTTATTGGTCACTGCCAGAATCAGGCGGTGTCCCACTTTTTACAACATTGGCTGAATTCACCACACCTCACCTATTCCCCCGAATATTAAGGTTATTCCAGCCGGCCGGGCAATCTGTCCCGGCTTTTTTATGTCTGTTAGTGCCTCCGTCACAAAATTGTCATAGGGATTTCATATAGTTCCCCGATCTGACCCTGCCTGTCTGTTACTCAACTGTGCTTTTATCTATAGTCCCGACAGGTAGTTCACCCGTTAAGGATAAAATGATGATCGCTACTCATGGGGCAACCCGTATTGCACTTGCTTTAACTTTATTGATTTCTGCCAATGTGTCCGCCAGGGCCATCGATACGCTTCAGCCGCAGGCTGATTACCAACAGTATATTTCCGAGCGCCAGACTGTCGATTTTCTGATTCAGGACGCATTGACGGCGTTTAAATCTCCAGCCCGCGTTTCTGATGCAGGCTTCACCGGCAAACTGCCGACGAATATGGAGATCGTTGCCGATCGCCTGCAACAGGCGAGCAAGCTGGAGCCTTACCGCGCTGACCTGCTTTTCAGCACTGCCAGTGCGTACATTTACAATAAAAATGTCGATAAGGCGCTCACGTTGTATCAGCAGATACTCGAGATCGCACCGGATGACGTCGATGCCCACAGTTATATCGCCGCGTGGCAGCGTTATAAAGGCAATACGGCTGCCGTTGATTCGCAAATGGCGGAGCTGCAGCAGCTCAATCCGGGGCGTGCGGATCAGTTGAAGAAGGTCTTTGCGGTGATTAACGAGGTCACGTCGATGCCGCTGCGCGATGCTCTGCCTGCTGACGTTGCGAAATCCTTCAACGGCCCAACAGCCATTGTTACGCTCGGCTACGCGCTCGATCCTGATGGCTCGATGAATAAAGTGCTTATTCAGCGCCTGGAGAAAACGCTGGAACTCGCCAAACAGTTACCGGATGCGATGATTGTCGTCACCGGTGGCGTGCCGCAAAGTCACCAGACGGAAGGGAAACTGATGTCGCAATGGCTGGTGGAGAAGGGCATCGACAGCCAACGTATTTATCAGGATAACTTCGCTCGTTCAACGGTGGAAAATGCCTTGTTTAGCCGTTATGCGCTGGCCAAACATCGCATCAAAAATGCCGTGATTGTCAGCTCAGGCAGCCATGTACGTCGCGCTCAGGCGTTGTTCACCATCGCTAGCTGGGAAACAGGCCCGCGTGATATCCGTTATGTATCAGTTGCGGCTATCGACAAGCCTTTAGCTGAACTTCAGACAGTTACAGACGGTGACAGGCAGGGGATTTACCGCGATGCACTGAAAACCATGGGATTGTGGAGTTTCCGTAGCTATCCGCTTGAAGAGCGTTAACGTGAATCCGCAGGATTGCCTGAACCGATGTAAAAGGCGGCTTATGCCGCCTTTTACATCGGTTCAGGCAATCAGCGAACGCTGGCCAGTTGCTGGCTATAGTGACTGATATCCCCGATATTCGCAGTGACCCATTCATCGTTGAAATAGGTATTC
>BHES01000014.1 GCA_003864575.1 Enterobacterales bacterium | reverse complement strand
ATGAGGAGGTAAGAAACAACCGTTACTTCGCTTCAGCAAAGCAGTTCCGGGAGGAGATAAGACGATTTTTTAGTGAAATATTACCGGGACTTTCTGGTGCGTTGCCACGCCGAATTAATGACAACTTCCAGATGCTGAAAAATGCATCTTCAAGTTAACTGTGTATATAATTATGATCGGAAATTTTAGTGACGTATTTTGAAAGGAATTTTTTATGATGTACGCCCTATCTGCGGCCTATAAGGCGTTATTATGATGCATATGACCCTTTGACGGCGGGTAATTAATCCTGCATGTCAGACAAATAACTGCTGATGATATCCACCTGTTTCAGGTTGAAATCGATACGAAGTTTTGCGCCTAACGGCAGAGTCAACATCGGATGGGTGTGGCAGCAGTCGAAACCGTCAACTATTGGCATGGGTTGCCCTGCAAGGACTTCACGCAACACATCGTAGGGTTGGCGGCCAGTGCCAGCAGCATTGAAAAGCTCGTGTTTACCTAACAGGATCGCGCTGATCTTTTCAAACACACCGTTGAGTTTAAGCATCGAAAACGAACGTTCAACGGTGGCAATGTCTAGCAGACTATCCTCAATGAAAAGAATGTCGCCCGACTTAATTTCTGGCATCCAGTCACTGCCCCAAATCCCCGAAAGCGTATTTAGGTTTCCACCTATCACCCGCCCATCAACGATGCCTTCACCCACGAATTGGCAGGTGTTTTTATAAAGGGTTTTTGGCCTTACGGCCTGGATATCATCCCAGTTCAGCCGCTCATCACTCCATTCAACTGGCAGGGTATACCGGTAGTGGCTCGCCTGTGGGCGCATCAATACATCAATAAACGACTGATATGTCTGATGGACAAGAGGTGGGAATTCACCGAAAGAGGCGACCAGAGCGGGGCCATAAAAAGTAATCAGCCCGGTTTTGGCATAAATGCCCGCCAGCAATGCCGTTGCATCGGAGTAACCAATGATAATCTTTGGGTCCGCCCGCAGCGCACCATAATCCAACCAAGGCAGCAACGAGTTACTGTTGTTGCCACCGATAGTTGACATGATGCAGCGTACCTGCGGATCGCGAATGAGTTGATTAAGTTCATCTGCCCGTTCGGCAATGGAGCCTGAACGGTAATAGTCCGACTTGCCGGTTAATATTCCTGCTTTGAGCGAGAACCCTTTCTCCTCAAGAAATTGCTTTCCACGCGAGAAGCGATTAGGCGCAGTGGCGGTCACTGGCGCAGAGGCCGAGAAAAACCCAATGGTATCACCGGTTTTTAAAGGTTTGGCTAAGAGCTCAGGGCGGGGCTGTGTCATCGTAAGTCCTTAACTTCTCATCACATAGAAATGAAATCCAGGAAAACAATGTAGCAATATCAGGATCGTTTCAACAAGTGGGGGAGTCGTTTGAGATTTCTAAAGAGCAGAAAGCAAAAAACCAGCCCTTAGGCTGGTTTCTTTAAAGATGGTGCCTAGACTCGGACAAAGGCGCGAAGCGTCTTTGAACAGCGCTTGCGCTGGCCCCGAAGGGGTGAGTCTCAGGAGGAGACGAATAATCGAGCGAAGTTCGATGGAGCATCCATATTGCAGAAAGCAAAAAACCCGCCATAGGCGGGTTCTTCTAAAATATGGTGCCCGGACTCGGAATCGAACCAAGGACACAGGGATTTTCAATCCCTTGCTCTACCGACTGAGCTATCCGGGCAACGGGGCGCATTAAACCGTATTGGCCGTAGGCCGTCAACGGATTTATGTAATAAACACCCTAAAAATGGTTCGTTTGCTGGCTTTTCAGGCAAAAAAGTCACCAAAAGAGTGTTTTGGCTTTTTTATCAGGCCAGCGCACCGTGTTCACGACACCGGGCGACGTTCAACACATCTTCAGCCAGGCGTCTGGCGAAAGCAACATCATGCAACTGACGTTTGACCAGCAGCTTGCTCAAACACCCTTCGAGAATCAGCTCCATCTGCTCGGCAACCATCTCTGCGTCGTCTGAACCCATCTCCTGCAATAATTCCAACGTGTGCTGGTAAGAGGCCTGCTTCTGCTTTTCAGCCAGTTGATGGATAGGTGCTTCGCTGTCCGGGTAGAAACTGCATGCTGCAATAAACAGGCAGCCAGGGTAACGGTTTAACCGCACTTGTTCATCGAGCACTTTATAGCGGGCCAACAATTTCTGCGATGCGGTCAGCGTTTCATCCAGCAGTAACTGGCGACGCCAGATATCAATTTGCTCACCGTGATGACGCAGACTGTCATACAACAATGCCTCAGCATCGGGCCAGAAACGGCGCAAATCGCTCAGCGGAACATTCACCAACTCCGCGACAGCTTCGAATGACAGTGTGGCCAAGCCGCGTTGTTCCAAAAGATTAAGAGTCTGGTCAAGGACCTGTTCACGTAACACGTTTGCCTCCTCACAATTCGCGTACTTCAGAAAATAGTGTCGTTTAAGGCTGGGTTTTCTGCAAATGCCCGGCAAATTGGGTTGCATCCATAAAACCGGTTACACGGGACTGTGGCAACTCTTTTCCGTCCGCACCAAAGAATAAAATGGTGGGAAGCCCCAAAACCTGGAACCGTTTAAGCAGGGCGACCTGCTGCGGGGTGTTTTGAGTCACATCAGCCTGTAGGAGCACGGTATCCTTAAGCTCATTCTGCACATCTTGTGCCGTAAAGGTATATTTTTCGAACTCTTTACAGGCGACGCACCAGTCAGCATAGAGGTCCAGCATCACCCGCTTCCCACCGGCGGCCTGAAGGGCAGCGTTCAGTTCATCCACGTTATTGATGCGCTGAAACGTCAAAGTATGCTGCGTCGTGGTGGCTGCCCCCATAGAGGGGAATGCCCAGTCTTGCAACGGGCGGCTGACAATCAGCGCGGCGGCCAGGAACAACAGTTGCAGCGCACGTACCACGCCACGCTGGCTTTTGAGGCTAAGTAAGAATGCCCAGCCGAAGAACGCGATACCCAGCGAACTCCACAGGCGTAATCCCCACATATCACCAATGATGCGCTCCAGCAGGAAGACCGGCAGAGCCAGGATCACAAAGCCGAAGCCTTCCTTGACGTACTGCATCCACGGGCCGCTACGTGGCAGCAAGCGGTTACCGAATAGAGTGACAATAATCAGCGGGATTCCCATTCCCAGGGCGTACAGATAAAGCGTTCCGGCACCGGCCCACAAATTTCCACTTTGGGCGATGTAGAGCAAAATGGCGCTTAGCGGCGCAGTCGTGCAGGGGGAGCAAATCAGTCCGGCGAGGGCACCCATGACAAACACGCCTGCGAGTGAACCGCCTTTTTGGTCATTACTCCAGAGTGTCAGACGGGTTTGCAGCGATGAAGGCAGCTGCAAGCTGAACATACCGAACATTGACAGTGCCAGCGCCACAAACGCTGCTGACAGCGCAATCAGCACCCAGGGGCTCTGTAGCGCCGCTTGAAACTGTAAACCGGCCGCGGCAACTACCATCCCAAGCAGCGTGTAAGTCAGTGCCATTCCCTGCACGTAGAACACCGCTAATAGGAAAATCCGCTTCATGCTGTGGGGTCGCTGGCGACCCAAAATAATGCCGGAAATCAGCGGGTACATCGGCAGCACGCAGGGAGTGAATGCAATGCCGATACCGATGAGCAAAGCCCATAATGGTGAGAAGGGCAGCGGTGCGGACTGAGGTGCTGGCGCGATGTCGATGCCAACCGCTGACGCAGTATCAACAGGCGCAGCCGTGTTAGCCGCGGCCTGATCTGTCACTTCGTTAAGCGGAATTTCCCGGGTCTCTGGCGGGTAGCAGAATCCGGCCACGGCACAGCCCTGATAGGTCACCTTAAGCGATGCATGGGCACTGGCCTGACGCAGCGGGACACTCAGGCTGAGTTGTTTCTCGTAGACTTCGGTATTGCCAAAGAACTCGTCATGGTGTTCCACACCCTTTGGCAAAATAAAGGCCGCCAGTTGGGCCTCATTGCCTGTCAGTTCAATTTTATCGCGGTAAAGATAATAGCCTTCGCGGATCTTCCAGTTCAGTTTGAGATTGGGTCCCTGTTGTTGGAAATCGAAGTCGAAAGCCTGATCAACCGGCACAAACTGCGGACTGGCCGGTTTATCAAACAGGGAAGCCTGCGCGTGAAGCGGCAGAAAGAACAGACTGAAAACTAGCAATAAAAGCTGGGGAAGACGGAAATCCATGCGGGTCATAATTCTCTTGCTCGCGGTGCAATACGTGCCGCTCGGTGAATCGAAAGACAGTGCGGATGACATCATGCCAAAGCACGTTAACAGAATGTGATTATAACCCGTCTATTCCATGAGCAGAAAGCGCCGGAGTGTCAGAGTTTGTCAGAGAGGAAGGGAAAGGTGCTAATTCAGGGGCCGGAGCCCCTGAAGAAAAGGGTTAAAGAATAATGCTTCCTAGGCCAAAACCAAACAGCACTGACAGGAATACGCCGATAGTGCCTGGAATAAAGAACGGGTGATTAAACACGAAGCGGCCAATACGTGTGGTGCCGGTGTCATCCATCTGCACAGCAGCGACCAGCGTCGGGTAGGTCGGCAAGATAAACAGGCCGGAGACGGCGGCAAAAGAGGCGACAGCGGTCAGCGGAGTGACATTCAGCGCCAGCGCCAGTGGCATCAGCGCTTTAGCCGTAGCGGCCTGAGAATAGAGCAGCGCCGAGCAGAAGAAGAAAATCAGTGCCAGTAACCAAGGGTGCGCCTGAATCAGACCGCCTGCGGTCTCCTTGATCCAACCCAAATTGGCCTGCACGAAAGTATCGCCCAGCCAGGCAACGCCCAGAATACAGATACAGGCGCTCATTCCTGCTTTGAATGTCCCCGAAGAGAGGATTGCGTCGGTTTTGATGTGGCACAATAGGGTGATAAGCGTCGCGACACTCAGCATGATAATCAAAATCGCGCTGGTGGTATTCATAATCGGTGTTGCCACCCAGCCAAGGCTTGGGCTGTTAACCACGGCATAGCCCACAACGGTAAATACGCCTAACAGGAACAAGAGCACGGAGAGTTTTGCCCCCGGTTTAATCTCGACGATTCTGTCACCCCGAAGCTCAACCAGACCTTCTTCATAACGCGCCAGATAGACCGGGTCATCGGACAATTTGGAGTTAAAGCACCAGGAAACAATCAGCGACATCACGATAACCGCCGCGAGCGTCGAGGGGATCATCACCATCAGCAGATGCAAATAGCTGACACCGTGGCCTTCCATCACAGAGGACATATAGACAACCGCCGCAGAAATTGGTGACGCGGTAATCGCAATCTGGGCTGCCACCACGGCGGTAGATAGCGGCCTGCAAGGCTTGATGCCCTGTTCTTTTGCCACTTCAGATATGACCGGCAGAGCAGACAATGAGATATTGCCGGTACCAGCAAGAATGGTCAGGAAATAGGTCACGATTGGGGCGAGCAACGTAATGTGTTTAGGGTTTTTTCGCAGCAGCTTTTCGGTCTGCTGGACCAGATAATCCATGCCCCCGGCGACCTGCATGGTAGAGATCGCGGCGATCACCGCCATGATGATCGAAATAACGTCGAAGGGGATACTGCCTGGTTTTACGCCACACAGTGCCAATGCTAACACTCCCAGCCCGCCGGCAAAACCGATGCCGATCCCGCCCAGGCGTGCGCCAAGAAATATTGCCGCCAGTACAATAATGAGTTCGATAATTAACATAATTGGCCGTCCATTGTTCCCGTACTCCCGAAAGAAATAAAATGCAAATGAGATGTTGTGTAATTGTTGTTATGTACAAAGTAAAAAGGCTCGTTGTTCGTGAGAACAACGAGCCTTCGGAGGCTAAAAGTGAATCCTGTTACTGTTCATTTTCATCCGTATATCGTTTCGCTTTGTAAGCCGGGTGCATCAGGTTCTCGATAGAGAAGATGTCATCCAACTCAGCTTCCGTGAGCAGCCCGCGTTCCAGTACGACTTCCCGCACACTCTTACCGGTTTCCGCGCAAATCTTACCGACGATATCGCCATTGTGGTGGCCGATGAATGGGTTCAGATAAGTCACGATACCGATAGAATTGAAGACGTAGAATTCGCAGACTTCTTTATTCGCTGTAATGCCGTTGATGCATTTTTCCAGCAGATTGTAGCAGGCGTTGGTCAGAATATGGATAGATTCGAACATCGCCTGGCCAATCACCGGTTCCATCACGTTCAGCTGTAACTGACCCGCTTCAGCGGCCATGGTGACGCAGATGTCGTTACCGATGACTTTAAAGCACACCTGGTTCACCACTTCAGGGATAACCGGGTTCACTTTGGCTGGCATGATGGAGGAACCGGCCTGAAGCTCTGGCAGGTTGATCTCGTTGAGGCCAGCGCGCGGGCCTGAAGAAAGCAGGCGCAAGTCGTTACAAATCTTAGACAGCTTGACCGCAAGGCGTTTCAGCGAGCTGTGAACCATAACGTAGGCACCGCAGTCGGAGGTAGCTTCAATCAGGTCTTCTGCCGGTACGCAGGCCAGGTTGCTGACTTCCGCCAGTTTTTCTACCGCCAGTTGCTGATAGCCGTCCGGCGTATTCAGGCGAGTCCCGATGGCCGTTGCCCCGAGGTTCACTTCCAGCAGCAATTCACCGTTGCGCAGTAAATTACGGGTCTCTTCTTTGAGCAGCACATTGAAGGCATGGAACTCCTGACCGAGGGTCATCGGTACGGCGTCCTGCAACTGGGTGCGACCCATCTTAATGATGTTTTCGAACTCTTTGGCTTTGTGCTCGAAACCGTCACCCAACTGAGCAATCGCATCGATGAGTTTCAGTAAGGAAGCGTAGACCGCGATGCGAAAACCGGTCGGGTAGGCGTCGTTGGTAGACTGGCATTTATTCAGATGGTCGTTCGGGTTCAGATACTGATAATCACCCTTCTGGTGGCCCATCAGCTCGAGGCCAATGTTTGCCAAAACTTCGTTGGTGTTCATGTTGACCGAGGTCCCCGCGCCGCCCTGGAAGACGTCAATCGGGAATTGGTCCATGCATTTGCCTTTGTCGAGGACTTCGTCGCAGGCCTGAATAATAATATCTGCGATATGACGTGGAATTGTTTGCAGCTCTTTATTCGCTAACGCGGCCGCTTTCTTAACCATCACCATGCCCCGGACAAATTCCGGCACATCGCTGATTTTGGTGTTGCTGATGTAGAAGTTTTCAATCGCCCGCAGGGTGTGAATTCCATAATAAGCCTCGGCCGGAACTTCGCGAGTACCCAGCAGATCTTCCTCGATACGAATCGTATTTGACATGAGAACCTTCTTTTTGGCGCTGAAAACGCAATATGCGATGTAAGAATTATGTTACTAACAACGGGAAATGAGAAATGATCAACCGTTGTTCTTACTACGAAGGCGATCATATGCTGCTGTTAGCGAATTGCACGCACTAAGATCACTCTCTTGCACTATCGCGGAGCATGTATTTCTGTATCTGTGAGAACTCTCACAAATCATTCCTACAATGAATTAAATCTTCACTACAGGTTGAAAACAGCGGGCTTCGCTACCATTTCATTGTAGACAGCCTGGGGCATTGCGATCGCGTCGATCCCCTCGGCCCTATTTTATGGTTCTGGTCAGGTGTCGTTTTGCCGATCCGGGACTTCATCACAAGGAGATTGCGGTGCGCTGGTTACCGTTACTTTTGTTATTTCTGTTGGCTTACATCGAAATAACTTTATTTATCAAAGTCGCTGCCTTTATTGGTGTCGCGATGACGTTGTTGCTGGTGGTCTTTACCTCCTGCGTGGGTGTTTCGCTGGTGAAAAACCAGGGCATGAAAACCTTTATGCAACTGCAACAGAAACTGGCCGCAGGCGAAAGTCCGGCTGCCGAGATGGTCAAAAGCGTCTCGCTGGTGATTGCTGGCTTCCTGCTGCTCGTCCCTGGATTCTTCACTGACTTCCTTGGCCTGCTCCTGTTGCTGCCGCCGGTGCAGAAATCCCTGACGCTCAAATTAATGCCGCATCTCAATATTGTTCGCTCCGGTGGCAACTGGGGTACCAGTCAGCCGACCGGGAATACTTTCGACGGTGAGTTTAAACGCACCGACGAACATACCGAGCGTCTGGTTTCCCCTGAAAAAGATGACGACATCGACCGCCGCGATCGTTAAGATTCGCGCCGTTGATTGTTAAATTATTGTTGAAAAAGGCCTTTCGCTGGATCCTTACGGGATATCGAAATGGAAAAGAAAAAGCGATATTTTTTGCTTTCTCCCCTTGAAGGGTGGCGTAACGCCCCCATTAAACAAACCACGAGGCCGGGCAGATGACTGTCAGGCATTCAACCCTAAAATAGTTATGGACCCCGCTCACAGGAGAGTTATCAATGAAAATTCGTCCATTGCATGACCGCGTTATCGTCAAGCGTAAAGAAGTTGAATCTAAATCCGCTGGCGGCATCGTTCTGACTGGCTCTGCTGCTGGTAAATCTACCCGCGGTGAAATCCTGGCCGTCGGTCATGGTCGCATCCTGGAAAATGGTGAAGTGAAAGCGCTGGACGTTAAAGTTGGCGACATCGTTATTTTCAACGACGGTTACGGCGTGAAAGCAGAGAAGATCGACAATGAAGAAGTGTTGATCATGTCCGAAAGCGACATTCTGGCTATCGTAGAAGCGTAATCCGCTCCCGATCACTTTTTCTGAACTGAACGAATTTAAGGTAAATAACAATGGCAGCTAAAGACGTAAAATTTGGCAATGACGCGCGTGTAAAAATGTTGCGTGGCGTAAATATCCTTGCTGATGCAGTTAAAGTTACTCTGGGTCCTAAAGGCCGTAACGTTGTTCTGGATAAATCCTTCGGCGCACCTACCATCACTAAAGATGGTGTTTCTGTTGCACGTGAAATCGAACTGGAAGACAAGTTCGAGAACATGGGCGCACAGATGGTTAAAGAAGTGGCCTCTAAAGCTAACGATGCTGCGGGCGACGGTACAACTACTGCAACCGTACTGGCTCAGTCCATCATCACCGAAGGCCTGAAAGCAGTGGCTGCGGGCATGAACCCGATGGACCTGAAACGTGGTATCGATAAAGCAGTTATCGCCGCGGTTGAAGAACTCAAAAAACTGTCTGTGCCTTGCTCTGATTCTAAAGCTATCGCACAGGTAGGTACCATCTCTGCTAACTCCGATGAAACCGTCGGTAAACTCATCGCTGAAGCGATGGAGAAAGTGGGCAAAGAAGGCGTCATCACCGTTGAAGAAGGCACCGGCCTGCAAGACGAGCTGGACGTGGTTGAAGGTATGCAGTTCGACCGTGGCTACCTGTCTCCGTACTTCATCAACAAGCCAGAAACAGGTTCAATCGAGCTGGAAAGCCCGTTCATCCTGTTAGCCGACAAGAAAATCTCTAACATTCGCGAAATGCTGCCAGTACTGGAAGCCGTTGCTAAAGCCGGTAAACCACTGCTGATCATTGCTGAAGACGTTGAAGGCGAAGCTCTGGCGACTCTGGTAGTGAATACCATGCGTGGCATCGTGAAAGTCGCTGCGGTTAAAGCACCTGGCTTTGGCGACCGTCGTAAAGCTATGTTGCAGGACATCGCAACTCTGACTGGCGGTACCGTTATCTCTGAAGAGATCGGTCTGGAACTGGAAAAAGCCACCCTGGAAGATATGGGTCAGGCGAAACGTGTTGTTATCAACAAAGACACCACCATCATCATCGATGGCGTTGGTGAAGAAGCTACTATCCAGGGCCGTGTTACTCAGATTCGTCAGCAGATCGAAGAAGCGACTTCTGATTACGACCGTGAAAAACTGCAAGAGCGTGTGGCTAAACTGGCAGGCGGCGTTGCTGTTCTGAAAGTTGGCGCAGCGACTGAAGTTGAAATGAAAGAGAAGAAAGCCCGCGTTGAAGATGCGCTGCACGCAACCCGTGCTGCTGTTGAAGAAGGCGTGGTTGCCGGTGGTGGTGTTGCGCTGATTCGTGTTGCTCACACTCTGGCTGGCCTGAAAGGCGACAACGAAGACCAGAACGTCGGTATCCGTGTTGCACTGCGCGCGATGGAGTCTCCACTGCGTCAGATCGTGGTTAACGCAGGTGAAGAAGCCTCTGTTATCGCAAACAAAGTGAAAGCAGGCGAAGGCAGCTTCGGCTACAACGCTTACACCGAACAATACGGCGACATGATCGCGATGGGTATCCTTGACCCAACTAAAGTTACCCGTTCTGCTCTGCAGTTCGCGTCTTCTGTTGCTGGCCTGATGATCACCACCGAGTGCATGATCACCGACCTGCCTAAAGATGACAAAGGCGACATGGGCGCTGGCGGCATGGGCGGAATGGGCGGCATGGGCGGCATGATGTAATCATCCCCCTGGCGTTTATCCGCTGGATGTATGAAGGGCGTTAGCCTTTTGTATGTTGAAGAAACCCGGTCATTTATGGCCGGGTTTTTTTATTTGACCCTTTTTCGTCCGGTTCAGTAAGATAACTCTCATTGTCTCCGGAGTTTAACGTGTAAACTGTAGCCTATCGCCATTGCCTGTTTATCTCAGGTAACGCGTTGAACCCTGGGTAAACGTGGCAACGGATGCCTAAGAGAATGTAACGTTCTCTGATAGGCTTTATGAGATTTCAATATCAAATGGGGAAAGTGATGCGGATTAAAATGTTACTGGGCCTGTCAGCTGCCATGCTGCTTGCCGGGTGCAGTACCACTCATCAACTTGATGCAGCGGGCCAGCAGGTGAAATTCACCGATACTAAACCAGGCAAAGAATGCCAGCTCATTGGTGATGTCACCGGCGCGCAAAGCAATTGGTTCTCAGGCAGTGGCGGTGATGGCAGCTCAATGCGCGGCGCGGCTAATGACCTGCGTAACAAAGCGGCAGCAATGGGTGGGAATACCATTTATGGCGCAAACAGCCCAACGCAGAATCTGCTGTCCAGCTTCGTGCCGGTAGACAGTCAAATGGTTGGCCAGGTGTATAAGTGTCCTTAACCGGGCAGACTTTCTCCTGAGCAAAACGCGAAATAGCAAAAGGGATGCCATCGGCATCCCTTTTTGATCCTGACTCCAGCCGTATTCAGGACTGTTTCAGCCGCAAATCAAGAATGGTTTTACTCGGTTCTCCGCCAATTTCACGCGTCAGCTTAGGTACCATGTAGCCTGATACTTTGCTCATCAATCCCTTCATAATCACCCGTGCTTCATCATCATCAACCATGAAATGGGCGGCGCCCTGGACTTTATCCAGCACGTGAATGTAATAGGGCAGGATCCCGGCATTAAAGAGCGCATTACTCAGTTGAGCTAACGTCTCGGCGCAATCATTCACCCCGCGCAGTAGCACGCTTTGGTTGAGCAGCGTCACGCCTGCGCGCTTCAGACGCTTCATGCTGTCGCACAGGTCTGTATCAATCTCGTTAGCATGATTGATGTGCGTCACCATCAACACTTGTAAGCGCGACTCGCTGAGGCGTTGGCAGAGCGCGGCGGTGATGCGCGCCGGTATCACCACCGGTAAACGGGTGTGGATCCGCAGACGTTTAATGTGCGAGATAGCTTCCAGTTCTGTGATCAACCAATCAAGTTCACTATCTTTTGCCATCAGGGGATCACCCCCAGAGAAAATAATTTCATCGAGTTCGGGGTGTGAGCGGATATAATCCAGCGCCTGAACCCAGTTGGCTTTATTTCCCTGGTTTTCCTGATAAGGAAAATGACGACGGAAGCAGTAGCGGCAGTTCACCGCACAGCCACCCTTGACCAGCAACAATGCGCGATTACTGTATTTGTGCAACAGTCCCGGAACGACGCTACGTTGCTCGTCCAGTGGATCGGTCGTAAAGCCCGGTGCGGCGATAAATTCCTCGCGCGCGGTCAGGACCTGCAACAGTAAAGGATCGTGCGGATTGCCCGGCTGCATGCGCGCGACAAAGGCGCGCGGTACGCGTAGTGGGAACAAACGACGGGCGTCACGCCCTGTTTGCAGTTCTGCATTATCGTTAAGTGCCAGAAGAGTAAGCAATTCATCCGGGTCAGTAATTACATCGCCGAGTTGATACAACCAATCTTCTCTAAATGGCGTATTTAGGGTTACAATGTTTGCCATTTTTTGGCTAATACCAGTTTAAAATTAGAGGGCCATCATGGCGACTTATTCTAGCAACGATTTCCGTCCGGGTCTTAAAATCATCTTCGAAAACGAACCTTACGCTATCGAAGACAGTGTGTTTGTAAAACCAGGCAAAGGTCAGGCTTTTGCACGTGTGAAAATGCGTCGTCTGCTGACCGGTTCCCGCGTAGAAAAAACCTTCAAATCGACTGACTCCTGCGAAGGCGCAGACGTGGTAGATACCAACATGACTTACCTGTACAACGACGGTGAGTTCTACCACTTCATGCACCCTGAAACTTTCGAACAACATCAGGTTGATGCTAAACCGGTTGCTGATGCGGCGAAATGGCTACAGGATAATGCAGAATGTATTATTACCTTGTGGGACGGTCGTCCTATCGCGGTTCAGGCACCGAACTTCATCGAAGCCGAAGTTATCGAAACTGACCCAGGTCTGAAAGGTGATACTGCCGGTACCGGCGGCAAACCTGCAACTCTGAGCACCGGCGCTGTAGTTAAGGTTCCATTGTTCGTGCAGATCGGCGAAATCGTTCGTTGTGACACCCGCTCTGGCGAATACGTTTCCCGCGTTAAGTAAGTTCAAACGCTGGCGAAAGCTGCGGCAGGTCAAACGCTTGCCGCGACTTTCCTCCATCACACTTTGGAAATGGATCACGTTTACCATGTTGAAGAAGATGCTTTTTATCCTGGTTTCAATGATGGTGATGGCTTCGTTATCCGGCTGCAATACCGTTCACGGTTTTGGCGAAGATATCCAACATTTGGGTGGTGCAATCTCCAGAGCGGGCTGATCCCTTCAGCCGCTGTTTTCCATCTTTCCTAAAATCCTCTCAAAAACCTCGCGTTGCTGTTTTTTTACTACACTTAGGTGGTTGTACTTACCATTCTCTTATAGGAAGGAAATTTATATGCTGAAGAAAAGTATTCTCGCCATTTTGTCTGTTTTGGTACTGTCCAGTGCGTTGACGGCGTGCAACACGACCCGCGGCGTGGGTGAAGATGTTTCTGCTGGCGGACAGGCTATTCAAAAAAGCGCGCAATAACCTTTTCGCGTCTGAAATCCTCGCTTAATGCAGATTCTGCCTGCAGTAGCATGCAGGCAGTGCCTCTTTCGCTATACTTTATTTTGATTGTTTAACCCAAGTTAACTGATTGATATCAAAGCCGTATTGTTGGGCGGTATCCAGCAGTTTGTGTTTCACGTCATCGCTGAGCGTCGGCGTGCGGGACAAAATCCACAGATAGCTTTTATTCGGGCCACATATCAGTGCGTACTGGTAATCCTTATCCAGCTCAATGACGTTATAGCCGCCATAGAACGGTCCGAAGAAGGAGACTTTAAGTGCCGCTCGTGAAGCTGGGCCGGTGAAATACGCTTTACCCTCGCTCTCCTGCCACTTCTGTTTTTTTGAATTAAAACCCCGGTTAATCACTTTGACGCCCCCGTCGGTGCGCAGACTGTAATTGGCCGTCACCTGTTCCAGTCCGTTTTCAAAACTGTGATCCAGCCGGGCGACTTCGTACCAGGTGCCAAGATAGCGGTTCAATTCAAAGTTATTGATGACTTTCACATCGGATGGCGGCGTGACGCTACAGGCAACAGACATCACGGCCGATACCACAACGCCAAGTTTTGACCAGATTTGCATAGCAGTTCCTTCCTTAGGGTGTGCTCTAAGTGTAGGTAAAAAGAGGAGAAGAGGTAAGGCAGCAGAGGAAAAAGCGGCCCGCAGAAAGGGCCGCCTGAGAGCGTTAAATTCGGACCAAGACAATCACTGTAACGATGGTAAGAATGCTTGCCAGACCATAGAACACCCATTTCCCCGCCGGGACATGAATCTTCAGGTCATGCATGGCATGGTGGATGCGGTGTAAACCACACCACAGCGGCAGAACGATCATCAGCAATAAGAACAAACGACCGATCCAGCTCTGTGCAAATGCCAGGATCCTCGGATAGCTCAGTGCATCCGCCGGGAAAAAACCGAGTGGCAGCAGGAAGCAGACCAACAGGATCATCACCGGTGCGAAGATCGCACTCCACATACCACCTGCGCCGAAAAGTCCCCAGAAGACCGGTTCGTCAGAGCGCTTTGGAAGCGTTTTATTCATCATGTCCTCCGTTAATAGAATAAGGCGATAGCCAAAATAGCCAGTGTGGCAATCACGGTGATCACCCAAAATGCGCCAATGATCGGCTCAGGACCCATTTTCTGGTTCTTCACGATAATAATGGATGCCTTCGGAGCCAGCTCAAACCAGGTTTTGGTATGCAGTAAAGCCGCCAGCAGGGCGATCAGGTTAATGATCATGACGATCGGGTTTTGCAGAAAACCGACGAAACCCGCCCAGCTCTCTGCGCCATGTTTGAGCGAGAACAGACCCGCTAGCAGCAGCAGACTGAACCAGACTGCCGGAACGGCAGTGCCTTCACGGAGCATATAGAAGCGATAAAACCCAGACTTTTGCCACCAGCTGGCTTTCATCTCACGAACGTAGGGCTTACGTTTGCTTGGCGTATCCATCATATTTTGTTCCCTCATTGCGGTCTAAGCCTCGCTATCATGAAGTCTTTTGCACTTTCCACTTTGCCTTGCTGAATAGCCGCTGCCGGATCGACATGTTTCGGACACACTTCAGAGCAATAACCGACGAAGGTGCAGCTCCAGACACCGTTTTGGCCGTTGAGCTGGGCCATACGCTGCTGTTTGCCATGGTCGCGGTTGTCGAGGTTGTAGCGGTGCGCCAGCGTGATAGCTGCCGGGCCGATAAACTCTGGATTCAAACCGAATTGTGGGCAGGCGGCGTAACATAAACCACAGTTAATACAGCCGGAGAATTGATGATATTTCTCCATCTGTGCCGGGGTTTGGTTCCCCGCACCCTGTGAGGCATCACGCGGGTTACCGATGATGTAAGGCTTGATGGCTTCGAGGCTTTCGATAAAGTGAGTCATATCGACCACCAGATCACGTTCAATCGGGAAATTACCCAGTGGGGCAACCTTCATCCCTTGCGGATACTCGCGCAGGAAGGTTTTGCACGCCAGCTTAGGAACATTATCTACCATCATGCCGCACGAGCCGCAAATGGCCATCCGGCATGACCAGCGGTAGGACAAATCTGGGGCCAGATTATCTTTGATATAACCTAAGGCATCGAGCAGTGAGGTGGCCTCATCGAAAGGCACATCGTAGACGACCGGGTGCGGTGCACTGTCGGTTTCCGGGTTGTAACGCATTACCTCAACCTTCCGGCTTTTCAACTCAGCCATGAGATTGCTCCTTGTTTTTCTTGTCCTGAGCTTCTGACTCAGCGCCGTAGACGCGTTTTGCTGGCGGCAGAGTGGTAATTTTCACATCGCCATATTCGAGGCGTGGTGCGGTGTCAGGCTGATAAAACGCCAGCGTGTGTTTGAGGAAGTTCACGTCATCACGCTCAGTACAGCCTTCGTCCAAGCGCTGGTGAGCACCGCGTGACTCTTTGCGGTTAAACGCCGAGTGCGCCATACATTCAGCAACATCCAGTCCGTAGCCCAACTCTAATGTGTAAAGCAGATCGGTATTGAATACGCTGGAAGTGTCTTTGATTTTTACCCGTTTGAAGCGTTCTTTCAGTTCGGCCAGCTTATCAATGGTTTTCTGCATCAGTTCCGGCGTACGGTAAATGCCGCAGCCTTCCTCCATCGACATGCCCATTTCGTCACGAATGGTCGCCCAGTTTTCATCGCCTTCCTGTGCCATCAACGCGGCTAAACGGTTTTCAACGTCAGCAACCTGTGCATCCAGCGCCGCTGAATTGGCGGGATTGACCGATTCAGTCGCGCGTAAGGCGGCCTGTTCGCCGGCCATACGCCCAAACACCACCAGCTCTGCCAGTGAGTTTGAGCCCAGACGGTTCGCGCCATGCAGGCCGACCGAAGAACATTCGCCAACGGCAAACAGCCCTTTAATACGGGTTTCACACTGTGCGTTAGTCTCGATGCCACCCATGGTGTAGTGCGCGGTAGGGCGTACAGGGATAGGGTCTTTTACCGGATCAACACCGACGTAAGCTTTTGACAATTCACAGATAAATGGCAGGCGCTCGAGGAGTTTCTTCTCACCCAGATGGCGCAAATCGAGATACACCACGTCGCCGCGTGGGGTGGATTCTGTGCGTCCGGCTTGCCACTCGTGCCAGAAAGCCTGTGACACTTTGTCACGCGGGCCGAGTTCCATATATTTGTTCTTCGGCTGTCCGAGCGGTGTTTCCGGTCCCATGCCGTAGTCCTGCAAATAACGGTAGCCATCTTTGTTGATCAGAATACCGCCTTCTCCGCGGCAACCTTCTGTCATCAAAATGCCGGAACCTGGCAGACCGGTCGGGTGGTATTGCACAAATTCCATGTCGCGCAGCGGCACACCGTGGCGGAACGCCATGCCCATGCCGTCACCGGTGACAATCCCACCGTTAGTGTTATAGCGGTACACGCGACCAGCGCCGCCGGTAGCCATAACTACGGCGTTGGCGCGAATCTGAATACGCGTGCCTTCCATCATATTGATAGCGATCAGTCCGTGAACGCGGCCATCGTCTACCAAAATATCGAGAACAAAATGCTCGTCGAATCGCTTGATTTGCGGGTACTTCAGCGAGGTCTGGAACAGGGTATGCAGCATGTGGAAGCCGGTTTTATCGGCCGCAAACCATGTGCGTTCGATCTTCATGCCGCCAAAACGGCGCACGTTGACTGATCCGTCTTCTTTGCGGCTCCATGGGCAGCCCCAAATTTCGAGTTGTGCCATCTCCTTCGGGCATTGGTGGACAAAATGATCCACCACATCCTGTTCGCACAGCCAGTCACCTCCGGACACGGTGTCCTGGAAGTGGTAGTCGAAGCTGTCGTGATCCTGCGTGACGGCGGCTGAGCCACCTTCGGCAGCCACGGTATGGCTGCGCATCGGGTAGACTTTAGATATCAGCGCAATGTTAAGGCTGGGGTTGGCTTCCGCTGCTGCTATGGCTGCGCGTAAACCAGCTCCACCAGCACCTATAATTACAATGTCGGCGTTAAAGGTTTGCACTGCATTCCTCCACTATCATCATGATGTCGGGTCTGAAACCCGTTGAGAAGCCAGCACTATGGATGGCTCAGTTTACTCTGATGGCACGCAGGTACTGTCTCAGAGGTGAGTATTCTTATTATTTGTAAGGGAATAATTATACCTAAGGGGTAGAGCGGGAAATTTGATGTGAACGCTGATTTCGGCTTTCTGTAACATCTGTTGCCGCCTCATGACGCAAAATGAGATATTTGTTTGCCTGTGTGGATGCAGGTAGACTGCATGCCCTTTCTCACTTCGGAGTTAAGCACCATGAGCGAAACAGCAAGCTGGCAACCCAGTGCTCCTATCGCCAATTTGTTGAAGCGCGCGGCAATCGTCGCCGAGATTCGACGTTTTTTTGCCGATCGTGGCGTATTAGAAGTAGAAACGCCGGCCATGAGCCAGGCGACGGTGACCGATGTTCATCTGGTGCCCTTTGAAACCCGTTTTGTCGGGCCGGGTGCGGCGGATGGCTTGACGCTGTATCTGATGACCAGCCCTGAATACCATATGAAAAGGTTGCTGGCGGCGGGAAGCGGCCCGATTTATCAGATGGGGAAAAGCTTTCGCAATGAAGAGGCGGGCCAGCATCACAACCCGGAATTCACTATGCTGGAGTGGTATCGCCCGCGTTATGACATGTACCGTCTGATGAATGAAGTCGATGACTTATTACAACAGATATTGGACTGCGAAACGGCGGAAACCCTCTCTTATCAGCAGGCATTTACCCGTCACCTCGACGTAGACCCGCTCTCGGCTGATAAGACCCAGCTGCGCGAAGTTGCGGCAAAACTCGATCTGTCGAATATTGCCGACACCGAAGAAGACCGCGATACGCTATTGCAGCTGCTGTTCACGATGGGCGTTGAGCCGCATATCGGTCGCGATAAACCGACATTTGTTTATCACTTCCCGGCGACACAGGCTTCTCTGGCTGAGATCAGCACGGAAGATCACCGTGTGGCAGAGCGTTTTGAGGTCTATTACAAAGGCGTGGAGCTGGCTAATGGTTTTCGCGAACTGACCGACGGCAGAGAGCAGGGGCAGCGCTTTGCCCAGGACAACCAGAAGCGTGCGGCGCGTGGTTTACCGGTGCAGCCAGTCGATAACAATTTGCTCGACGCACTGGAACACGGTATGCCGGAGTGCTCCGGTGTGGCACTGGGCGTTGACCGTCTGATCATGATTGCGCTGGGAGCCAATAGCCTCAGCGAGGTTCTGGCATTCCCGGTGATGCGAGCCTGACAGGAAGAATTTCTTTAGCGCTCAGGCGCAAGTAAGCAAAAGGCCGACAATGTAGATTGTCGGCCTTTTGCTTTTAACGGCGAGTTTACCCGTTTGCATTTATCGTATTACAAGTCACCCGGTGAGCGTGCGCTGCTGCTTGGTATATTCGAGCCACTCTGGCTGGTAAACGTCGCGTTATTGCCATTTTGCGCCCGGCGAAGCGTTTCCATACGAACCTGGAACGGTGGGAACGGCAGGATAATGCCGTGTTCATGGAAGCCTGCCAGAATCAGCTGGTGGATTTCATGTCTGAGCGGCATTCGGTGGGCCATTTCGGCCGCGTGCATACGCAATTCGAAAATTTGGATCCCTTGCTGCAAATCGACCAGATAGACCTCCGGCGCCGGATTATCCAGCACCAGAGAGCAGCGGTGTGCGGCATTGAGCAGGATTTCAGTGACCTCTTCGCTGTTCGCCTCAGACGGTGCCGGTACGGTTAACACCACGCGCGTTACGGAGTCTGACAGTGACCAGTTAATGAACTGTTCAGTAATAAACGCCTTGTTCGGGACGATGATCTCTTTGCGATCCCAGTCCGCGATGGTGGTTGCACGAGTATTGATCTTAGTGACACTCCCCGTCAGATTGCGGATCGTCACGGTATCGCCGATACGGATCGGCTTTTCAAATAAAATGATCAAGCCTGAGATAAAGTTGGCAAAGATTTCCTGCAAACCAAAACCCAGTCCAACACCCAATGCAGCGATCAGCCACTGCAATTTCGCCCATTCGATCCCTAACAACGAGAAGGCGCTCACGCCACCGACGATCATCAGGACGTACTTGGTGATGGTCAGAATGGCGTAGCCAGTGCCAGGCGTCAGGTCAAGGTGCTGCAACAGCGCCAGCTCCAGCAGCGCAGGCAGATTTCGCACCAGCTGCGTGGTGATGATCAACACTAAAATGGCGATCAACACCGCACCGAGGGTGATCGGCTGCATGCTTTCCACCCCCTGATTGACCGAAGAGACCTGCCAGAGATGGATGTTTTCCAGGAAGGAGAAAGCGGAATGGATCTCAGACCACAGGAAGATCACCGAGACGAAAGCAACCATGGTCAGAATTGATCTGACCAAGCGCAGAGACTGCGCGCTGATCGCGTCCAGATCGACCTCCGGCTCTTCGATCTCAATAGTACCTTCGTTACTGTTAGCGTGTTGTGCCTCTTCTTCACCGCGGGCGCGTTGACTGAGCATTTCGGCCCGTCGTTGCTTCGCACGCTCAAAGGCAATACGGCGGCGCTGAATCAGCATCCACCGCCGGATAATATGGTAAATCACCAGCAGGACAAACCAGATGGCCACGGAGGTTTCAAGTCTGGCCAGCAACGCTTGCGCCGTCGCCAGATAACCCAATAACGACGCCAGTGCTGCCACCATAGGGGCGCTTAACAGCAACCACCAGAGGGCATTATTGAGCAGGTTCTCGCCATTGCCTTTCTTATCCAGATAGAGCGGTATTCCCGCCCGCTTCAGGCTATGGGTGACCAGGCTCAGTGCCAGACAGAGCAGGACGAAACAGAGTCTGCCAAGGGTGTTGGAGAACTCACGGTCATTGAGGTTATCGAAGGTAATCAGCGCCATAATCAGCGGCACGATAAGCCAGATCGACATCATGTAATAGCGCATTGCGCGGGATACAGCACGTTGTGGCCAGCCGAAATGCACCACAAACAGCCCCTTTGGGTTAGCGAGCGCGGCACTGATCATAAAGGCCCACAGGATGGGCAGGGTGGCGGTAACGCCATCGCCAATCGCGACGGCAATTGGGTACGGCCAGGCACTTTGCAACCCAAAGCCGAGCGCAGCCCACAGCACTGGCAGCGGTAAGGCCACCAGAATGGACCAGAACACGGTGCGCATGGTCAGTGAAAAATGGTCCTGCGTGACTTTACCCACACGGCTGCTGGAGCGTTCCAGGAACGCATAATAGTGACGGCGTGAGCTGATGCTGATAATTACCAGAATCAGAGCACCAAACAGCGGAATTAACGTCTCCTTGCTGGTGATCATCATCAGTGAGGCGCTGCTGAGCTGCGAAAAAGTATCCAGCGAGAGCAAGCGTGTCAGATCATGGGCAACCTGTAGCGGATAAGAGAAACTAATCGGGCTGACGTCAGCGACCCAGAAAAGGTAGCGGTGCGCGGCTTCATGGATATCATTAAGTGCGTCAACCAACTGGCTGTTCGCAACTTTGAGCTTGGTAAGCTCCAGAATTTGGGAGTCACATCCGGACAACAGAGAATTGAGTAAGTTACGCTGAGTCAGTAGTTGTGCATCAAGGATCTTCTGCTGTGCCGCGGTCAGCGGTGTGCCGTCATCCTGGCGTGCCTGCCGGAAGAGAGCTTGTTTGTCGAGCAGGTCTTCGTAATGCAAACGTTGAACGCGCAACTGGCCCATATCTCGATCCAGCTGTTGCGGTTTCGGCACTTCAGGCAATTTAGCGACCTGCGCCCGCAGAGTTTCACCTAAGAGATTTGATGCACCCAGCCATTGCGCTTGCTCGCGGATGGTGCTCAGTGCTTGGCGTACTTGCAGGGTTTGGGCGGCAGCCTGACGCTGCTGCGAGGAGATCAAATCCATACGCTGCGCCTGCTGATTCAGCGCTAAAGAGAGCTCACGGTTGGCCTGTAGCTGTTTATTGACAGAGGCAGGGAGTTCACCACTCTGTTCTGCCAGTAATTCAGTTTTTTCAATGGCTTGTTCGGCTTCGCGCTGGCGCTGGCTGTTGAGATTATTACGTAATGTTTGCAGCTGCTGATCGAGACGATCGTGGCGTTTTTTATACAAATCGGCACGCATTCTCGACAACTCCTGCCGGTTGCTCGCCGAAAGCTGCGCCAGTTCCAGTTCGTCTACTTTAGCTTTGCGTGCAGCCGACTCAGCCTGCAATGCACTCATCTGTGCCTGAACCAGCTGTGAACCATTGCCGGAGGTCACGCTGGACTGCATGCGTTGTTCAATATCGCTCAGTGCGTTTCGGGCTTCCGATTGTTGCTGAGGTATCTGGCTAAGGGAGTCGCTGATGTCGCGTGAGCGGTCCTGTTCTTGCCGTAACTGGCGAGCCTCTTCCAGCAGTTGGCTGCTAACCTGCAAAATTTGCTGGTCAAGCTGAGCTGCGGTGAGGCTGTTATCGACAGGCAGCGGCTTATCACCCTCTGCCTGAAGCTCCTGGCGCAAACCCTGAGTCAGTTTCGGGAAGTCATCGATCACTTTCTGGTACTGCTCGGCGCGTACCGATGAGGCACGCGCTTCGCTCAGCCAGTTGAGTGCGCTTTGTAATGCTTCGACCACCTGCGCCTGATTGGCCATTTCCTTATTGGCTTCGGCCTGTTTCAACTCTTGTTTGAGCTGATCTTCTGACGGCGCCGCCGTGGCGATCGCCGGTAGGGCCAGCAGTAAACTCATCAGTAACGCAGGGATCAGGCGCACTCGATATTTCCTTTTAATCTGTTAGGTCCGGGAAGGTGTCAGACATCTTCCGGGGGTGCTGCAGGCTTGGTGACGCCAGCCTGTGCCATGCCAGCCGGAGCAGGCGTGGTTTCTGTCGGTACAACGATTTCATCAGCCACTACTGACTCATTTTTAGTGAGATCGGCGCCAGTGGTTTCGGTTTTAACGACGGTGCTATGACGTATAGCTTCGGCAAAAGGGGCACCCATGCGGGTGACTGTGCCGTTGCTCAGCTGCGGCATGAAGTTTACCTGGCCTGCGGCAAACAGATTGATGACGGTTGAGCCCAGTTTGAAGCGGCCCATTTCCTCACCTTTCTCCAGCGCAATCGCGCCTTCACTTCCTGCTGCCGGGTAAGTCCAGCGCTTGATAATACCTTCGCGCGGAGGGGTTACGCAGCCTGCCCACACGGTTTCGATACTGCCGACGATGGTTGCACCCACCAGAATTTGCACCATAGGGCCAAATTCTGTATCAAACAGGCAGATGATGCGCTCGTTACGGGCAAATAGGTTCGGGACATTGGCCGCCGTCAATGGGTTGACTGAGAACAGATCGCCCGGGACATAAATCATTTCACGCAGCACGCCGCTACAAGGCATATGCACACGGTGATAGTCGCGCGGCGCCAAATAAATTGTCGCGAACTGGCCGTCTTTGAACTGCTCCGCCAGCTGATAATTTCCCGCCAGCAAGGCTTCCAGTGAGTAAAAATGCCCTTTAGCCTGGAACAATTTTCCGTCGGTAATGGCACCTAACTGGCTGACTGCGCCATCGGCGGGCAGACACAGCATATCCAGGCCACTCACCACTGGGCGCGCACCTTCGCGCAACGGGCGCACGAAGAACTCGTTGAAGGTCGGGTAGGATTTTAGATCCGGATCCTTGGCTTCTTTCATATCGACGTTGTAATAGCGTGCAAAGCCTTTAATAACCCAGTGCGTAAGCATCGCGGCGCGCTTATCTGCACCCCAGCCAGCCAGACGGGTCAGTCCTTGTTTAGGAAGTAAGTATTGAAGTTTGATTTTAAGACTGTCCAGCACGGGGAACCTCTTGGGTGATGTCATCGCACCGGGGATTCACGGCGCGTAATAATGGAGGTTACTCTGAGTCAGAGCAACATTGAGCGTGGTGGCTGGGCCGTTTTAAGGCAGCGACTCAGCATAAGGCTGCGGATTGTAACGAGGGTAAATCATCGCAACAACAACCGCTAATCAATCCCGTTAACCGATGCAGTGAAAATTCATTACATCGGTTAACGATTCAAGCGTTTAACTCTCAGAGCGCATCAAAGTTTTTACGTGTTTTTACGTCCGCCATGCTTTCAAGAATGCGGTGATAGTTATCGAAGCGCTCTTCGGCGATCTCTCCACGGTCTACAGCATCACGAATAGCGCACCCCGGATCGCTTCCATGTTTGCAGTCGCGGAATTTACAGTAGCCAATGAACGGGCGGAATTCGATAAAGCCTTGCGTGATCTGCTCCGGAGCCAGGTGCCACAGACCGAATTCACGTACCCCCGGGGAGTCGATAACGTCGCCGCCGTGCTGGAAGTGGTAAAGACGGGCCGCCGTAGTAGTGTGCTGACCCAGGCCGGAATTATCGGAGACGACATTGACGACGATCTGCTTTTCTTCTGGTGGGAGTAAGGCATTCAGCAGGCTGGATTTACCCACGCCAGACTGACCGGCAAAGATACTGATACGGTCAATCAGGGCGCTCTCAAAAGCGGGCATCCCTTCACCCGTCTGGCTTGAGACTTCAAGTACGCGGTAGTTAATTTTACGGTAGATATCCATCATACTTTCGACGAACTTGCGGCCTTCGTCGTCGAGCAGGTCAATTTTGTTGAGTACGATTAGCGGCTCAACTTCGACAGTTTCACAGGCCACCAGATAGCGGTCGATAATGTTGAGTGACAGCTCCGGTAAAATGGCAGAAACAATGACAATCTGGTCGATGTTGGCGGCAATGGGTTTTACGCCGTCATAGAAATCCGGGCGTGTCAGAACGGAAGTACGCTCATGTACCGCCTCGACGATGCCTTTTACGCTGGCATTTTCACCAGCACGCCAGACGACGCGGTCGCCGGTGACCAGGGAACGGATGGTTCGGCGGATATTGCAACGGTGCTGGCTGCCGTCGGCAGCTTCAACGTCCGCATGCATCCCAAAACGGCTGATCACTCTGCCATCTTGCGGTTCGCCATGCAGGGAGTCGTCCAGCTCTTTACGTTTGTCGGTCTGGTTCAGACGACGCTGGTGGTTAGTCTGAACGCGACGTTGTTGCCCTTTGGACAGTTTTGACTTAGTCACTGCGCCTCACTTGACTGGCTTTAATCGCTCGTTGCGACCAAAACGTCTATGATACCAGCTATTTCGTATTTATTAACCGTTGCTGGCTGGCGGTTACTCGAGACATCTCTCATAAACTTCTGATTGTTGATGCAATAGCGTCAGTGACGGACTGTTAACAGGAAATATCATGGCAGGAAATGACAGCAACTTAATCTGGATCGATCTGGAAATGACCGGGCTTGACCCTGAACGTGACCGTATCATTGAGATTGCCACCCTGGTAACTGATGCGAATTTGAATATTCTGGCCGAAGGCCCGGTCATGGCGGTTCATCAGTCAGATGCGCAATTAGCGTTGATGGATGACTGGAACGTGCGTACACATACCGGCAGCGGTCTGGTAGAGCGAGTGAAAGCCAGTTCGTTTGATGACAATGCGGCCCAACTGAAAACCATCGAGTTTCTGCAACTGTGGGTACCTGAAGGTAAATCACCGATTTGCGGCAACAGCGTCGGGCAGGACCGCCGTTTCCTGTTCAAATATATGCCTTTGCTTGAGGCCTACTTCCACTACCGTTATCTCGATGTCAGTACGTTGAAAGAACTGGCGCGCAGATGGAAGCCGGAAGTGCTGAGTGGTTTTAAAAAGCAGAACACGCATCAGGCGCTGGATGATATCCGTGAGTCTGTCGCCGAGCTGGCGTATTACCGCGAACATTTTATTCAGCTTTAAACTTTTCAAAAAATACCTGAAATCTTTTCTAATACGTCACTGAACATGAAATGGGTGTGTTTCGCTGATTAAATCGCCGGTTTGTTGTTTTAATCGGCACTTGAACAAAAAACACGTTTTTTTGCTTTCAGGGGCTTGCTAGGGAAAGGATTTCTCGTATAATGCGCACCCCGTACCGATGAAGAATTTCGTTGAGTGCGCAGAGCGGGAATAGCTCAGTTGGTAGAGC
The DNA here is from genome assembly GCA_003864575.1 of Enterobacterales bacterium. GTDB lineage: Bacteria > Pseudomonadota > Gammaproteobacteria > Enterobacterales > Enterobacteriaceae > Ewingella. The sequence goes on along the minus strand of BHES01000014.1, from coordinate 19,183 downwards.
ACGACCTTGCCAAGGTCGGGGTCGCGAGTTCGAGTCTCGTTTCCCGCTCCAAATTTTAAGCAGTTGATTAAATGTAAAAAAGTAGTGCCATGCGACGCGGGAATAGCTCAGTTGGTAGAGCACGACCTTGCCAAGGTCGGGGTCGCGAGTTCGAGTCTCGTTTCCCGCTCCAAAATTTGTATCTTCAGAAATAATGCTGTGGTTTTCCAACAAACCAGTTAACAGCCGATGCACTAAGCATCTCAATGCGGGAATAGCTCAGTTGGTAGAGCACGACCTTGCCAAGGTCGGGGTCGCGAGTTCGAGTCTCGTTTCCCGCTCCAATTTTATCCATTCAATCTTCACGTCAGACTACACGCCACTTGCAGGCGCGTTACGTCATCACTTTACATTCTTTGTAGTAATTTTTTGAACAGACTTATCCACAGTTTTCGGTTGAATTTTACACTGTGTGTTTTTTGGTCGAAAAATATTGTCAAAAAATAACTTACTGAATTTAATGAAAAATTAAATGTGGCGAAACGTTATCACGATCACTTGCTCTTTTTTTTGCACTTGATTGCCAAAGCATTTTTATTTTTATGCACAGATAAAAAGTGGCATTGTAACGTTTGAAATATCCCTTTATGCATCTCGTGGTAAACCCTTTTCCACCGCTCTTATCAGCCGTTTCGTCTGCGAAGACTGCACTTCCACCCGGTTTTCATCACGTCTTTTCCGCTGCTCTGCTATAGCCCACTCAATATGCTCGTCCAGCAGACTATTTTCCCCTTGTCGTCTTTGCAGTGCTAAAAGCACATTTTCTGCATAAGGGGCATTGCCCAGTGCGATAGAAATGTTACGCAGCCAGCGTAAATGGCCAATGCGCCGGATAGGCGAGCCTTCTGTTATCCGTAAGAACTTCTCCTCACTCCAGGCAAAGAGCTCAATCAGCTCTGGTGCATGGAGGGCGTCGCGCGGACTGAAATCTGCTTCGTCGGTGAGCTGGGAATAACGGTTCCACGGGCAAATCAGCTGGCAATCATCGCAGCCATAGATGCGGTTCCCCATCAACGGGCGGAACTCTTCCGGTATCGCCCCTTCCAGTTCAATGGTCAGATAAGAGATGCAGCGGCGGGCATCCACGGTGTAAGGCGCCACAATGGCACCGGTCGGGCAGGTCGTGATACAGGCAACGCATTTGCCGCATTTCTCTTCCTGCGGCTGATCGACCGGCAGAGGTAAGTCAATCAGCAATTCACCGAGGAAGAACCATGAGCCTGCTTCACGATTAAGGATAAGTGAGTGTTTACCAACCCAACCAATTCCCGCTTTGGCTGCTAGTGGGCGTTCCATAATCGGGGCTGAATCGACAAAAGGACGGAAAGTGATTTCTGTGCCATGCTTTTCCTGCCCATCAATTGTTTGTGAATCAGTATGTTCAGTACAGTAAGCCTGAATTTTATCGCCAAGTTTCTTCAGGCGTTGACGCAACAATTTATGATAATCGCGTCCGAGGGCGTAACGGCTGACATAACCTAGTTCAGGGTTATTCAGCGTTTTTGCAAATGCGGCTTTGGCGGGCAGATAATTCATCCGCACGCTGATGACCCGCAGTGTGCCGGGCAGCAGCTCGTGTGGGCGAGCGCGCAGCATACCGTGACGGGCCATCCATTCCATTTCGCCATGGTATTGATTATCAAGCCATGCCTGCAATTTAGGCTCTTCAGCGGAGAGATCGGTATCGCAAATACCAACCTGCTGAAAGCCAAAGGATTGGCCCCATTGCTTGATAAGCTGGGCCAGCTGAATGAGATCAAGAGGGAGTGTCATGACTAACCAAAGTGAAAAACGTAACGTGCCGAGTTTACCACATTCTGTCTTTTCTGCGGACTGGCTGCGTCAGGCTGAAAAGCTTGCCGCGCAAGAAACGGGTATCTCTTTGTTTACGCTGATGCAGCGTGCAGCTGCGGCGGCCTTTGATTTGGCTTGTACGACCTTCCCGACGGCGCGGCACTGGCTGGTATTGTGCGGACACGGCAATAACGGGGGCGACGGTTATGAAGTGGCGCGGTTGGCGAAGTCTGCGGGTATCAACGTAACGCTGCTGGCGGTGAGAAACGACAAGCCCTTACCCGAAGAGGCGCAGAGGGCGAAGGACGCATGGTTGAGCGCGGGTGGGACCTTGGGGGCTGATGACGCACGTTGGCCGCAAGACGTCGACTTGATTATTGATGGGCTGCTCGGAACCGGTCTGACCGCTGCCCCGAGGGTGCCCTATAACACACTGATTGCGGCGATGAATGGTTCTGATGCACCAGTCTTGTCACTGGATATTCCCTCCGGACTTGATGCCCAAACCGGAACGGTGCCGGGTGAAGCGGTGCATGCGGACGTGACCATGGCTTTTATCGCTCTGAAGCTGGGCCTGCTGACCGGTAAAGCCCGTGACCACGTGGGCAAATTACATTGTGACCTGCTGGGATTACACAGTTGGTTGGAAGGGCATCCTGCCGTATTACACAGGGTAGACTCCACCCAATTGGGCGACTGGTTGCACCCGCGACGCCCGTGCTCGCATAAAGGCGATCACGGGAATCTGCTGGTGGTGGGCGGTGATACCGGCTTTGCGGGGGCAATCCGTATGGCTTCAGAAGCGGCGCTACGGGCCGGCGCTGGAATGGTGCGAGTACTCACTCACAAAGAGCATGTCGGGCCGCTTCTGACCGCCAGACCTGAGTTGATGGTGCAGGCGCTGACGGCGAAATCCCTGGCTGATGCCCTGGATTGGGCTGATGTGGTGGTTGTCGGCCCAGGGATGGGGCAAAACGGCTGGGGGAAAATGGCGTTTGAACTCGTGTCTGAAAGCACCAAACCGGCCCTGTTCGACGCCGATGCGTTGAACTTGCTGGCAATCACACCGCAGAAACGGCAAAATCGCGTGTTAACGCCTCATCCTGGCGAAGCGGCACGCTTACTGGGATGTACAGTCAAAGATATTGAGAGTGACCGCTTACTTGCGGTACGTAAGTTAACTGAGCGATTTGGCGGGGTCGTGGTGCTTAAAGGCGCTGGCTCGCTGATTGCGCAGGACGGGGGCCCGATAGCGCTGGCTGACGTCGGTAACGCGGGCATGGCGACCGGCGGTATGGGCGACGTACTTTCTGGTATCATCGGCGGATTGCTGGCTCAACATCTTTCTCTGTTTGACGCTGCCTGCGCTGGCGCGGTGGTACATGGTGCGGCCGCTGACCATATAGCCCTTTTGCAAGGCACGCGCGGCATGTTGGCGACTGATCTTTTAGCAGTAATTGCCCCGTTAGTTAATCCTGACCTGAAAAAAAAGATATCACCCAATGAATCAACTACAACTCTCTCTGCCGGACGAAGCAGCAACGCTTAAACTGGGTGCAACGCTTGCCAAAGCGTGCTCTGGTGCGACAGTTATTCATCTTTTCGGCGATTTAGGCGCCGGAAAAACCACCTTCAGCCGTGGTTTTCTTCAGGCGCTCGGACATCAGGGCAACGTAAAAAGCCCGACCTATACGCTGGTGGAGCCTTATCAGTTACATCCGATGGCGGTCTATCATTTTGACCTGTACCGTCTTGCGGATCCGGAAGAGCTGGAGTTTATGGGCATTCGTGATTATTTTGCCCAGGACGCTATCTGTCTGGTTGAGTGGCCACAGCAGGGCGCAGGTGTTCTGCCTGAGCCTGATATTGAATTAACACTGGAATATCAGCCTGATGGGCGCATAGCAACTCTGAAAGCGGTTTCCGCCTGCGGTATAAGCCTATTGCATCTGGTACAACAGCAAGGATGAGCGCGCGATGAGTGACTGCTTCAAAAAGATTTTCCTCACCACGACGCTGTTTGTGTCGTCGATTTTGCTGCTTGCTGTTGTTACGCCAATGTCTGCATCGGCAGCGGGTATGAAAAATATCAATGTTGCCAACGGTTCCACCCAATCGATCATCACCATCACTTTTGATGGGAAGCCTGATTACGCTTTCTTCCCGCTGCACAACCCTGAACGGGTAGTAATCGACGTTAAACAAAGCGGCATCATGAAAGGCCTGCCGCTGAATTTTAATGGTCAGAATCTGGTGAAGCGCGTGCGCTCCAGTAACGCACAGGATGCGCAAAGCCAGCGGTTGGTATTTGAGTTGACGCAAAAGGTGAAAACCAATGCGGTCACTCAAGACAATAGCGTGGTTTTCACCATGAACGCCGCCGCGGTTGCCCCGGCACAACGTTCTGCTCCTTTGAACACCGTGACCTCAACGCCTTCACCTAATGCGGGCCTGACGGCGAAAAGCAGCCAACCCAATCCGTTTGGTGGCAGTAAGCTTACGGCAGTCACCAGCGGCCCTGCTTCAGATAACACGCCAACTCCACGGACCCGCGGCAGCAGCAATGACAATCAGGTCATTGTAGCTATCGATGCCGGCCACGGGGGTCAGGACCCGGGCGCTATCGGGGGTAATGGTCTCAAAGAGAAAAACGTGACCATTGCCATTGCGCGTAAGCTGGAAGCGAAACTCAACAGTGATCCGATGTTTAAACCGGCGATGACCCGCGACGGCGACTACTTTATTTCGGTGATGGGACGTTCCGATGTAGCCCGCAAAAAAGGGGCTAACGTCCTGGTTTCTATTCATGCGGATGCCGCGCCGAACCGCAGTGCGACCGGTGCCTCTGTCTGGGTGCTCTCCAACCGTCGCGCCAACAGTGAAATGGGTAACTGGCTGGAGCAGCATGAGAAGCAGTCCGAATTGCTCGGCGGTGCCGGTGACATGTTGGCGAATACTGCCTCCGATCCTTATTTAAGCCAGGCGGTGTTGGATTTACAGTTCGGCCATTCCCAGCGTGTGGGCTACGACGTCGCATCGAAAGTTTTGATTCAGCTGCGCCGCGTCGGCGCGTTACATAAAGCGAAGCCAGAACACGCCAGTTTGGGCGTGTTGCGTTCGCCAGATATCCCTTCTCTGCTGGTGGAAACCGGCTTTATCAGTAACGCCAATGAGGAGCGACTGCTTGGAAGCAGCGCGTATCAGGACAAAATTGCTCAGGCCATCTATTCCGGTCTGCGCAGTTATTTCCTGGCGCATCCGTTGCAATCCGGCCCAAAGGTCGAAAACCGACCGTTGCTGGCCTCAGCACCGGCGGTTAATAACAGCGCGGCAAACGCCAGTTCAATGAGTCAGCCCGGGCCCGTAGAGGCCACGGCAGCGTCGGGCGGGGCCACGCAGATTCACCAGGTAAAACGCGGTGAAACGCTGACTGGGATTGCCGTGAAATATGGCACCACGGCGGGTGCTCTGACGGATCTCAATAAGCTGAAAAAACCAGGTGTGTGGGTCGGGCAGCGGCTGAAAGTGCCTGCAGGGACGAAAGCCGTCTCGGCGAACAACCAGCAAACGGCGGCCGTCAGCAAAACTACCGCAGCTAAAAAGAAGGCGGCAAAACATAAGGTCACGCGTGGCGATACGCTGTCAGCGATTGCCTCGAAATACGGTGTCAGCATGAATGACATCAAAACGGCCAACCATATGAAGTCTGGCGAGGTACAACTCGGCCAAACCTTAACCATTCCGCAGTCATAATCCGGGGCTTCAATACCGGGTGATGACCGTTTAGCGCTGGAGCCACTATGCCGATTCAGGTTCTGCCCCCGCAATTAGCCAATCAGATCGCGGCGGGTGAAGTTGTGGAAAGACCGGCTTCGGTGGTAAAGGAGCTGGTGGAAAATAGTCTGGATGCAGGCGCTACCCGTATCGACATTGATATTGATCGCGGCGGCGCCAAGCTCATCCGTATTCGTGATAACGGCTGCGGTATTGGTAAAGACGAGCTGGCGCTGGCTCTTGCGCGCCATGCTACGAGTAAAATCAGCTGCCTCGATGACCTTGAGGCCATTGTCAGCCTTGGTTTTCGTGGTGAAGCGCTGGCCAGTATCAGTTCAGTTTCACGTCTGATGCTGACGTCGCGGACTGCAACGCAGCCCGAAGCCTGGCAGGCTTACGCCGAAGGCCGAGACATGACGGTAACGATAAAACCGGCGGCGCATCCGCAGGGCTCAACCGTTGAAGTCCTGGATCTCTTCTTTAACACGCCTGCTCGTCGCAAGTTTATGCGCACCGAGAAAACCGAATTTACTCATATCGACGAAGTGGTCCGGCGCATTGCGCTGGCGCGTTTTGACGTCGCCATTAACCTGACGCACAACGGAAAACTGATGCGGCAATACCGCTCAGTCACCGATCCTGCGCAATCATCGCGCCGGCTGGCGGCTATCTGTAGTCCGACTTTTGTGCAGCACGCGCTTGAAGTGAAGTGGGAACATGGCGATCTGGGGATCCGTGGCTGGGTGGCCGATCCGGCTGGATCGCGCAGCCTGACCGAAATGCAATATTGTTATGTGAATAACCGCATGATGAAAGACCGGCTGATCAATCACGCGATCCGCCAGGCGTATCAGGATCAGTTGAAAGACGATCAACAACCCGCTTATGTCCTTTATCTGGATGTCGATCCGCATCAGGTGGATGTCAATGTTCACCCAGCCAAGCATGAAGTGCGTTTTCACCAGTCACGGTTAGTGCACGATTTTATCTATCAGGCGGTAATGACGGTGTTACAGCAGGCTGCGAAACCTGATCTGATAACAACGAACCCGGTTGATGAAGATGGCGTAGAAATCGATGCTCCGCGCTGGCAGCCTGAAAATCGCCAGGCCGCGGGAGGGAATCACTTTTCACAACCGGCTGCGAAGCGGGAAACCTCGCCGCGACCGGCGCGCGAAAACGTCTTTCCTGCCACGGCGCGCGTCAGTCAGCCACGCGAGCCCGCATTTCAAGATGACAAGCCCTCTTACAGTCAGCCACAGGGGGACGTGTATCAGCGTTTGTTGCAGACCACGGCCGACACACTGAAAGTGCAGGAACCCGTTCCGACGCTGCCGGCCAAAATTTCGCATAATCAGCTGCCTGAATTAGCGCTGGATTCACATAGCCAGAGTTTCGGACGTGTTCTGACCGTTTGTGCGCCGGAGTTCGCTCTGCTCGAACGGGGAAAACAGCTGACGCTGCTGTCATTACCGGTCGCAGAACGCTGGCTTAAACTGGCGCAATTAACACCACCGGAAGAGGGACTGCGTCCGCAGCCTTTACTGATCCCACTCAAGCTTCAGATAAGTAAAGAAGAGAGTGCCGCGTTTACCCGGCATCAGACCGTGTTGCAAAAATCTGGGCTTGAGATGATGGTGGATCACCAGCGTGTGACATTGCGCGCGGTACCTTTACCTTTACGCCAACAAAATTTACAAAAGTTGATACCCGACCTGTTAGGCTACCTTGCTGTTCAGCAGGAGGTGACTTCTGATGCGGTAGCCATGTGGTTTGCCCGCCAGATCGGTAGCGATCATGAAGTCTGGACCATCTCGCAAGCGATACAATTACTCACTGACGTTGAGCGTCTTTGCCCGCAACTGGTGAAATCACCTCCGTCTGGTCTTTTGCAACCTGTTGATCTACAACCTGCTCTGGCGGCTTTTAAGCGTGACTGACTTGAATACACATACTGCACCTCCGGCTATCTTCATTATGGGGCCGACGGCCTCTGGCAAAACAGCTCTGGCGATCTCTTTACTCGAGCATCTGCCTGTCGAAATTATCAGCGTGGATTCCGCCCTGATTTATCGCGGCATGGACGTAGGCACTGCCAAGCCGACCGAAGAGGAGTTGCGTAAGGCGCCGCACCGGTTAATCGACATCCTCGATCCGGGTGAAGCTTACTCAGCGGCTGATTTTCGTGCTGATGCCTTGCGGGAAATGGCCGAGATCACCGCACGGAATAAAATTCCGCTGTTGGTGGGTGGCACGATGATGTATTTCAAAGCATTACTGGAAGGCCTTTCGCCGTTGCCCCCGGCGGATCCCGCCATTCGTCAGCGCATAGAAACTGAGGCCGAACAGCACGGATGGGACAGCCTTCATGACCAATTACGTGAGATAGATCCTGTCGCTGCCCTGCGAATACATCCGAATGATCCGCAGAGACTTTCCAGAGCACTGGAAGTTTTTTATATTTCAGGTAAAACTTTAACGGAACTGACTAAGATTTCGGGTGAATCACTGCCGTATCACGTGCATCAATTTGCGATTGCACCGAATCGGCGCGAGTTGTTACATGAACGTATAGAACAGCGATTTAGTCAGATGTTGTTGCACGGTTTTGAAGATGAAGTTAGAACGTTAATAGCTCGGGGCGACTTGCATACGGACTTGCCTTCCATTCGTTGTGTGGGCTATCGCCAGATGTGGTCATATCTTTCTGGTGAAACCGACTACGATGAAATGGTTTATCGTGGTGTTTGCGCGACACGACAGCTGGCCAAACGTCAGATGACTTGGTTGCGTGGCTGGGAGGGGGTTGAATGGCTGGACAGTGAAAAGCCAGACGAAGCCTTACGCCGTGTAATTCAGGTTGTTAGTGCATAGGTTGGGTGATTGTGTACAATTGATTAGTACTCAACGCGCAAATTTTTGATGTGTTTTATTTTCGAGCCGATAGGCTCAGAGTTACAAACAACAAACTAATAAGGAAAAGATAGAATGGCTAAGGGGCAATCTTTGCAAGATCCGTTCCTGAACGCATTGCGTCGCGAACGTGTTCCGGTTTCTATTTATTTGGTGAATGGTATTAAGTTGCAAGGCCAGATTGAGTCTTTTGATCAGTTTGTCATTCTGTTAAAGAACACGGTAAGCCAGATGGTGTATAAACACGCTATCTCCACCGTGGTGCCTTCCCGCCCAGTTTCTCACCATAGTAGTAATCCAAGCAGTGGTGGTACCAGCAATTACCATCAAGGTAGTACGCCTTCTGCGCAACCGCAGCAGGACAGCGATGACGCTGAATAAAGCGCATTGCAGGTCAACCACGACGGGGCCCATAAGTAGTCCAATTATGCTTATGAGCCCCTGGCTGGCGGTTTTTTCCCAAATGAGAGGTCATCAGCTTGTTTGACCGTTATGAAGCCGGTGAGCAGGCCGTACTGGTTCATATCTATTTCTCGCGAGACAAAGACACAGAGGACCTGAGCGAATTCGAATCGCTGGTTTCTTCTGCAGGTGTTGAGACGTTGCAAGTCGTCACAGGTAGCCGTAAGGCGCCGCACCCTAAATACTTTGTCGGTGAAGGAAAGGCCCAAGAAATTGCAGATGCCGTTAAAGCAACTGGCGCGTCTGTTATCCTGTTTGATCACGCATTGACACCTGGCCAGGAAAGAAACCTGGAAGCGCTGTGCGAATGTCGCGTGGTCGATCGTACCGGATTAATTTTAGATATCTTTGCTCAGCGTGCACGAACTCACGAAGGTAAGTTACAAGTAGAACTGGCGCAATTACGCCACATTGCTACCCGACTGGTTCGCGGCTGGACACACCTTGAGCGTCAGGGTGGCGGTATTGGTGCAAGAGGCCCGGGGGAAACCCAGCTCGAAACCGACCGTCGCTTATTGCGCGACAGGATCACCTTGATCCTCAGCCGGCTTGAAAAAGTCGCCAAACAGCGTGAACAGGGCCGTCGCTCGCGAATGCGTGCTGATATTCCTACTGTTTCACTGGTCGGTTATACCAACGCCGGTAAATCTACGCTGTTTAATCGTATTACTGAGGCCGACGTTTACGTGGCCGATCAGTTATTTGCCACCCTCGATCCTACGCTGCGCCGCATTATGGTTGCAGATGTTGGTGAAACGGTGCTGGCGGATACCGTAGGGTTTATTCGTCACCTGCCCCACGATTTGGTTGCTGCTTTTAAAGCAACATTGCAGGAAACCCGACAGGCAACTCTGCTACTGCACGTCATTGATGCAGCGGATATTCGCGTTGAGGAAAATATCGACGCGGTGAATACGGTGCTGGCAGAGATTGAAGCAGATGACATCCCTGTGCTGTTAGTGATGAATAAAATAGATATGTTGGATGATTTTGTCCCGCGTATCGACCGCAACGAGGAGAATTTACCGATCAGGGTCTGGCTTTCAGCCGTGACCGGTGAAGGTATTCCGTTGTTATTCCAGGCATTGACGGAGCGCCTCTCCGGTGAAATAGCGCAGCATGAATTGCGTTTGCCACCAGAAGCAGGCCGCCTTCGTAGCCGTTTTTACCAGCTTCAGGCGATTGAAAAAGAATGGATTGAAGAGGATGGAAGTATCGGTCTTATGGTGCGAATGCCCATTGTTGACTGGCACCGCCTCTGCAAACAAGAGCAGGAACTGAGTGGTTATATCCGCAAACAGAACCTGTCTGATTTGGCCTGAAGAACACCAATCATAGAATAATGGAGCTATAACATGGCGTGGAATCAGCCCGGTAATAACGGACAGGACCGCGACCCCTGGGGAAGCAGCAATAATAGCGGCAACTCCGGTGGAAATAATTCTGGTGGTAACAACAACAAGGGCGGCCGAGAACAGGGCCCGCCGGATCTTGATGATATCTTCCGTAAACTTAGCAAAAAGCTGAGCAGTTTCGGCGGTAAAGGATCAGGCAATGGTAACGGAACCGGTAATACATCAGGGCCACAAAATAGCATGAGTGGGCGCATTGTCGGCATCGCTGCCGTTGCAGTGGTTGTCATCTGGGCTGCCAGTGGTCTCTACACCATTAAAGAAGCCGAGCGCGGTGTTGTCACTCGTTTCGGTAAATTCAGCCATCTGGTACAACCTGGCCTGAACTGGAAGCCAACGTTTGTCGATCAGGTTCGTGCGGTTAACGTCGAATCCGTTCGTGAATTGGCGGCCTCTGGCGTCATGCTGACCTCCGATGAAAACGTCGTGCGCGTTGAAATGAACGTGCAGTACCGCGTCACCGATCCTGAAGCTTACCTGTACAGCGTTGCTAACGCGGATGACAGCCTGAGCCAGGCGACGGACAGTGCGCTGCGTGGTGTTATCGGTAAGTACACCATGGATAAAATCCTGACCGAAGGCCGTACCACGGTCCGTAGCGATACCCAACGCGTACTGGAAGAAACGATTCGTCCGTACAAAATGGGCATCACGGTGCAGGACGTTAACTTCCAGACGGCACGTCCGCCTGAAGAAGTGAAAGCGGCGTTCGATAACGCGATTGCTGCCCGTGAGAAAGAACAACAATCTATCCGTGAAGCAGAAGCTTATGCCAACCAGATTCAGCCGCAGGCGAATGGTGAAGCACAACGTAAGCTGGAAGATGCTAAAGCGTATAAAGATCGTACCGTTCTGGAAGCGCAGGGTGAAGTGGCGCGTTTCGCCAAATTGTTACCTGAGTATAAAGCCGCACCGGAAATTACCCGTGAGCGTCTGTATATCGAAACAATGCAAAATGTTCTTAGCCATACCCGTAAAATCCTGGTTAGTGACAAGAGCAATAATCTGATGATGTTGCCTCTGGACCAGATGTTGCGTGGCGGTAATGCCACAACAGGTAAAGCCAGCGATCAAGGTGGCCTTCTGCCACCGAGAGCGCCAACTTCACTGGGTAATTTGAACAGCAGTGCCAATAACAGCGGTTCCCGTTCGTCTGGCAGTGTCATGGACCAACGCCGTGCTGACGCACAGCGTGACGATACACTTCGCGTAGGGAGAGAATAACAATGCGTAAGTCATTTTTACTTATCGTCGTTGTGGTGCTGGTGGCGCTTTATGCTTCACTGTTTGTTGTTCAGGAAGGCGAGCGTGGCATTGTTCTGCGTTTCGGCAAAGTTCTGCGTGACAGCGATAACAAGCCATTAGTTTATGCGCCAGGTTTACACTTCAAGGTTCCTTTTGTTGAATCAGTGAAAACTCTGGATGCGCGTATTCAGACCATGGACAACCAGGCTGACCGCTTCGTGACCAGCGAGAAGAAAGACCTGATTGTTGACTCCTATCTGAAGTGGCGTATCAGCGATTTCAGCCGTTACTATCTGGCGACTGGCGGCGGTGACGTCTCTCAGGCCGAAGTTCTGCTGAAACGTAAATTGAGTGACCGTCTGCGTTCTGAAATCGGTCGTCTGGATGTGAAAGACATCGTGACCGATTCACGTGGTCGTCTGACGCTGGATGTTCGTGACGCCCTGAATAACGGTTCTGCTGAAGAAGTTGAAGCGACGACAGAAGCCGATGATGCGATTGCCTCTGTAGCAAAACGTGTTGAGCAGGAAACCAATGGCAAACAGCCTGCGGTGAACCCGAACAGCATGGCGGCACTGGGTATTCAGGTTATCGACGTTCGCCTCAAGCAAATCAACCTGCCGCAGGAAGTGTCCAGCGCTATCTACGATCGTATGCGTGCTGAACGTAATGCGGTTGCTTTGCGCCACATCTCTCAGGGTCTGGAAGAAGCTGAGAAACTGCGTGCGACTGCCGACTATGAAAGAACCCGTACTGTGGCAGAAGCTGAGCGTACTGCCCGTATCACCCGCGGTGAAGGTGATGCTGAAGCGGCCAAACTGTTTGCGGATGCATTCAGCCAGGATCCAGACTTCTATGCCTTCATTCGTAGTTTGCGTGCATACGAAGAGAGCTTCAGCAGCGGCAATGACGTAATGGTCATGAGCCCGGACAACGACTTCTTCCGCTTTATGAAGTCGCCGGATAAAACCAAACCGTAATGGTTTGCCGTTAGCCAAAAGGCCCTTAACTGGGCCTTTTGTTTTATGTGGACCCGATAAGCACACTGAGAAATACGCAAAATGAACTCGAGTATTTGGTTAGCCTTGGGGTTGGTTCTGGTTTTTGAAGGCTTGGGGCCGATGCTCTATCCGAAAGGATGGAGAAAAATGATCCAATCTATGACCCAACTTCCCGACAGCATTTTACGCCGCTTTGGCGGAGCACTTGTGGTTGCCGGCTTTGTAATTTACTACATGTTGCGTAATCATGGCGGTGGTTGAAGATCTGTTACCTCTTTCCTGTCACTTCTCACTTTGACACGTAGCACGGATCCCGAGTTTTTCACGCAACCGTATGCTAAAAGTGCTGGAAACCAAGGATTGAGATGTTAGAATCCTTTTTTAAGCAACCTGGTGATTCTTGAGATGGGTAAGAACGTCGTCGTACTGGGCACTCAATGGGGTGACGAAGGGAAGGGCAAGGTCGTTGACCTGCTGACTGAACGGGCTAAATATGTTGTGCGCTATCAGGGCGGTCACAACGCCGGTCACACTCTGGTTATTAACGGTGAAAAAACCGTTCTTCATTTAATTCCTTCTGGCATTTTGCGTGATAACGTCAAAAGCATCATCGGCAACGGTGTTGTTCTGGCTCCTGACGCCTTAATGAAAGAAATGGGCCAACTTGAAGCTCGTGGCATCCCTGTACGCGAACGTCTGTTACTGTCTGAAGCTTGCCCGCTTATCTTGCCTTACCATGTTGCACTGGACATGGCGCGCGAAAAAGCGCGTGGCGATAAAGCTATCGGCACCACCGGTCGCGGCATTGGTCCTGCTTATGAAGATAAAGTTGCCCGTCGCGGTCTGCGAGTAGGTGATCTCTTCAACAAAGAAACTTTCGCTATCAAGCTGAAAGAAATCATCGATTACCATAACTTCCAATTAGTGAATTACTACAAAGTGGAAGCGGTTGATTACCAGAAAACGCTGGATGATGTGATGGCTATCGCCGACATCCTGACCGCGATGGTGGTTGACGTCTCTGAACTGTTGGACGGCGCGCGTAAGCGTGGCGACCTGATCATGTTCGAAGGCGCGCAAGGCACCCTGTTGGATATCGACCACGGTACCTATCCGTACGTGACCTCTTCCAACACCACCGCTGGTGGCGTTGCAACCGGCTCAGGTATTGGTCCTCGTTACGTTGACTACGTTCTGGGTATCGTTAAAGCCTACTCCACTCGCGTGGGTGCAGGTCCGTTCCCAACCGAACTGTTTGACGAAACCGGCGAATTCCTGCGCAAGCAAGGTAACGAATTTGGTGCGACCACCGGTCGTAGCCGTCGTTGCGGTTGGCTGGACATCGTGGCCGTGCGTCGCGCTGTACAGATCAACTCCCTGTCTGGTTTCTGTCTGACCAAATTGGACGTGCTGGATGGTCTGAAAGAAGTGAAGCTGTGTATTGGTTACCGCATGCCTGATGGCCGCGAAATGACCACGACACCGCTGGCCGCAGAAGGCTGGGAAGGTATCGAGCCAATCTACGAAATCATGCCAGGCTGGAGCGACACGACCTTTGGCGTTAAAGAAGTCAGCAAGTTGCCACAAGCGGCACTTAACTACATCAAACGTATCGAAGAGCTGACTGAAGTGCCGATTGATATCATTTCTACAGGTCCGGATCGTAACGAAACGATGATCCTGCGCGACCCGTTTGACGCATAACAGACCCGTTTGTTAGCGGCAAATGCTGCAATCGAATCCTAACCGGGCATCGCGCCCGGTTTTGTTTTATACAGAAAAGTTTTTCTGCCTGCCTGTGCTTGTTTACTTTCCACAAAGCATCCACTATCTAAATGATTAGCCGCAAACTTCGTGGCTGGTTTATCATCTAATAGCAAACTTAAACAATCTTCTTCACCCTGTTGTCATAGTTGACGTAGAAAGACCGGGTAAACTACGACCCAGAGGTATGTGTGCAGTTAACGAGTTTTACTGATTATGGTTTGAGGGCACTGATTTATATGGCGTCGTTGCCAAACGATCAGATGACCAACATTTCGCAGGTCACCGACGTCTATGGTGTATCGCGAAATCATATGGTGAAAATCATCAATCAGTTAAGCCGGGCTGGACTGGTCACTGCGGTACGGGGTAAGAACGGTGGCATTAAGCTGGGGAAACCCGCTGAAACCATTCGTATTGGTGACGTGGTGCGTGAACTTGAACCTTTGACGCTGGTGAATTGCGCAGGGGATTTCTGCCATATCACGCCCGCATGCCGACTTAAGCAGGTATTACATACTGCTGTTGAACATTTTCTTGATGAGCTCAATGAATATACTCTGGCTGACATGGTCAGGGACAATTCACCGCTCTACAAATTATTGCTTGTTGAATGAAAGAGTTTCAACAAACTGCTGATGACAACGGAGGAACCGCTATGTCACAAGATCCATTCCTGGAACGAGAAGCAGAAAAATACGAATCACCTATTCCCAGCCGTGAATTTATTCTTGAGCATCTGGCCAAACGTGAAGCGCCAGCCAGCCGGGAAGAGCTGGGCAATGAACTGAATTTAGCTGGCGAAGAAGCGCTGGAAGCCCTGCGCCGTCGCCTGCGAGCCATGGAGCGTGACGGGCAATTAGTCTTTACCCGTCGCCAGTGCTACGCGCTACCGGAGCGTCTGGACCTGCTGAAAGGGACCGTCATTGGTCACCGTGACGGCTACGGTTTCCTGCGCCTTGAAGGCGTGAAAAAAGACGACGTTTATTTGTCCGCCGAACAGATGAAAATGTGTATCCACGGTGACGTGGTGCTTGCGCAGCCGATTGGCACTGACCGCAAAGGGCGTCGCGAAGCTCGTATCGTTCGCGTTGTGGTGCCTAAAGTCAGCCAAATTGTTGGCCGCTACTTTACTGATGCCGGCGCAGGCTTTGTTGTGCCGGACGACAGCCGCCTGAGTTTTGACATCCTGATCCCGGCCGAGGCCATTAACGGCGCGCGCATGGGTTATATGGTGGTGGTCGAACTGACTCAGCGCCCGACGCGCCGTACCAAAGCGGTCGGTAAAATCGTCGAAGTACTCGGCGACAAAATGGGTACCAGCATGGCGGTGGATATCGCACTGCGTACCCATGAGATCCCGCACGTCTGGCCGCCGCAGGTACTCAAACAGGTTGAAGGCCTGAGCGAACAGGTGCCGGAAGAGGCTAAAAAAGGCCGCGTCGATTTACGCAGCTTGCCGCTGGTGACTATCGACGGTGAAGATGCCCGTGACTTCGATGACGCCGTATTCTGTGAGAAAAAACGCGGTGGTGGTTGGCGCTTATGGGTCGCCATTGCTGACGTCAGCTATTACGTTCGCCACGGTACTGCGCTGGACGATGAAGCCCGCAGCCGCGCGACGTCTGTTTACTTCCCGTCGCAGGTGGTACCTATGCTGCCGGAAGTCCTGTCCAACGGTCTTTGCTCACTCAATCCGCAGGTTGACCGTTTGTGTATGGTCTGTGAGATGACCATTTCTGCGCAGGGCAAACTGACCGGTTCGAAATTCTATGAAGCGGTGATGAGCTCTCACGCCCGTCTGACCTACAATAAAGTCTGGCGCATAATCGAAGGCGACGAAGAGCTACGTGAGCATTACCAGCCGCTGGTGCCGCACCTGCTGGAACTGCACACTCTGTATAAAGCGCTGGATCAGGCGCGTGCAGAACGTGGCGGTATTGCTTTCGAAACCGAAGAAGCCAAGTTTATCTTCAACGCAGAACGCCGTATCGAACGTGTCGAACCGACCGTGCGTAACGACGCTCACAAACTGATCGAAGAGTGCATGATTCTGGCGAACATCGCGGCCGCACGTTTTGTTGAAAAACACAACGAACCCGCGCTGTTCCGCGTACATGACCGTCCGAGCGATGACCATATTTCTGCGCTGAAAAGCGTGCTGGCTGAGTTAGGTCTGGTGATGGGCGGCGGCATGAAGCCTGAACCCAAAGATTACGCCCAAATCATGGATGAACTGGCCGATCGCCCTGACCGCGAAATGCTGCAAACAATGTTGCTGCGTTCGATGAAACAGGCGATTTATGACCCGGAAAACCGTGGTCACTTCGGTCTGGCTTTACAGTCATATGGTCACTTTACCTCGCCAATTCGTCGCTATCCGGATCTTGCCTTGCACCGCGCTATCAAGTATTTGCTGGCGAAAGAGCATGGCAATCTG
The DNA here is from genome assembly GCA_003864575.1 of Enterobacterales bacterium. Taxonomy (GTDB): domain Bacteria; phylum Pseudomonadota; class Gammaproteobacteria; order Enterobacterales; family Enterobacteriaceae; genus Ewingella. Next base: position 2,339 of record BHES01000014.1, on the reverse strand, counting down.
AAAGAGCGCTGGACACCCACCGGCGGCTGGCACAGTGACTACAACGACATGCTTCAACTGGGCGAGCATTGTTCCATGGCCGAACGCCGTGCGGATGAAGCAACCCGCAACGTGGCGGACTGGCTTAAATGTGACTTCATGCAGGATCACGTCGGCGAAGTCTTCAACGGGATCATCGCCAGTGTCACCGGCTTCGGTTTCTTTGTGCGCCTCAATGATCTGTTCATCGACGGTCTGGTCCACGTTTCCACACTGGATAACGACTACTACCGCTATGACAACATTGGTCAGCGTCTGATCGGTGAATCTTCAGGGATGGTATATCGCCTTGGCGATACCGTCGAAATCCGCGTAGAAGCCGTGCACATGGACGAACGTAAAATCGATTTTGCTCTGGTTTCCAGCAGCCGTAAACCACGCGGTGAAGGCAAGACGGCCCGCGATCGTGCTAAAAATCCGGGTGAACGCGCTATGCGCCCGAACGCTCCTGCCAACGCCGGGCGTCGTCGTACCGGTAAGAAAGGTGCGAATTTCGAACCAGACAGCGCATTCCGCAAAGACGACGCAAAAGCAGCAAAACCCGCGAAGGCCGCCAAGCCGAAGAAAGAAAAAGCGGTGAGCGCAGTCGGCAAAGATGGCAAACCGAAGAAGGCCAAAAAACCTTCTGACCAGACGCAGAAAATCGCATCAGCCACCAAAGCCAAGCGTGCAAAGAAAAAACCGGAACAGAGTTAACGGTCTTTGCCTCGCGGCTCCGGGCGATGATTTATTCACTGATGCTTTAATCAGTCGATGATAGAATCGCCCGTAATCCTTCGTTAAATTGCGGACAGCATGCTGTCCGCAAGTCTATTTTAAAGAGCATCATGAGCGAAATTATCTACGGTATTCATTCCGTTAAAGCCTTACTCGACAACGATCCACAACGCTTTCTGGAAGTTTTCATTCTAAAAGGCCGTGATGACAAACGTCTTAAACCGTTGATCGATGAGCTAGAAGCCAGCGGCATTGTGATTCAGGTGGCGAACCGCCAGTGGCTGGACGAGAAGTCCGAAGGCGCTGTGCATCAGGGCATTATTGCCCGCGTCCGCGAAGGGCGTCAGTATCAGGAAAATGATCTGCCTGCGCTGCTGGAAAGTTTAGATTGCCCGTTCCTGCTGGTGCTGGATGGCGTGACGGATCCGCATAACCTCGGTGCCTGTCTGCGCACCGCCGATGCAGCTGGTGTGCACGCAGTGATTGTTCCACGTGACCGTTCTGCGAAGCTTAATGCGACCGCCAAGAAAGTCGCCAGCGGTGCCGCTGAGAACGTGCCGGTCATCAACGTGACCAATCTGGCCCGCACTCTGCGTGTGTTGCAGGAGCATAATGTCTGGATCGTCGGTACCGCCGGTGAGGCTGACCACACTTTGTTCCAGAGCAAAATGACCGGCCCGATGGCGCTGGTGATGGGCGCAGAAGGCGAAGGTATGCGCCGTCTGACCCGCGAACATTGCGATGAGCTGATCAGTATTCCGATGTCAGGTTCGGTCTCTTCCCTGAATGTCTCGGTGGCAACCGGCGTCTGCCTGTTCGAAGCCGTGCGTCAGCGGGCTTTGAAAGCCTGATTTCAGACACGCTATGTCCGATACCAAAACGGGAGCCTCGAGGCTCTCGTTTTACATTCCTGCCTTTGTGATCCATTCGCCTGTAAATTCCTCGATTTTTACCATACTTGATCCCATCGTTACTTCGCCTTACTCACACGGCAAGGAGAACACTATGGATTGGGAAACACATCGGGTTTTTAATCAACCTAAGCCATTGAGCAATAGTAATTTATTCCTCTCTGATTCTCCCCTGCGTGATGCGGTAAGCCGCCAGCAGGCCGGATGGGACGCCGACGTTTTAGCTTCACTCGGTCAGCAGCTTGGCTCGGCCGAATCCCTTGAACTCGGCCGCCTGGCTAACGTTAATCCCCCTGAACTGCTGCGCTTTGATGCTACCGGTGAGCGTCTGGACGATGTGCGCTTTCATCCAGCCTGGCACCTGCTGATGCAGGGGCTGATCGCCAACCGGGTACATAATTTGCCGTGGGAGGAGGAAGCCAGAATCGGTTCTTCGGTGGCGCGCGCGGCCCGTTTTATTCTGCATGCGCAGGTCGAGGCGGGCACGTTATGCCCGATAACCATGACCTTCGGCGCTATTCCGTTACTGCAGAAAAGCCTCCCGGCTGAATTCAGCCATTGGCTGACGCCGCTGCTTTCGGACCGTTATGACCCGCACCTGCAACCCGGAGCGCAGAAAAAAGGTGTGCTGATCGGCATGGGCATGACGGAAAAACAGGGCGGATCGGACGT
>BHES01000013.1 GCA_003864575.1 Enterobacterales bacterium | reverse complement strand
ACGCGCTGCTTACAGCGCTGAAATCGCCGGACGCTGAAATCGACTGGGAAGCACTGCTGCCCTGGAAAATCACCCTGCCTTAAACCCCGCGGCCGATCAACGTGGGGATTTAACGACGCTTACGTTCGATCATTAAACTTACGGCAGGAGCAGCAGCCATGGCGGCGTATCATCTCGATGCAAAACTCGCGCAGGAAATCGTAGCCCGTACGATGCAAATTATTGATAGCAACGTAAATGTCATGGATGCGCGAGGGAGAATCATCGGCAGCGGTGACGATCAGCGTCTGGGCGAACTGCACGAAGGGGCGCTGCTGGCCATTTCGCAAGAGCGCATTGTCGATATTGATGATGGTGTTGCCAGGCATCTGCACGGTGTGCGGCCCGGCATTAATCTGCCGCTGCGCATCGACGGTGAAATTGTTGGTGTGATCGGCCTGACCGGGAATCCTTCCCAGCTTCGCCAATATGGCGAACTGGTGTGCATGACGGCAGAAATGATGCTCGAACAGGCGCGTTTACTGAATATGCTGGCGCAGGACAGCCGGTTGCGTGAAGAGCTTGTTCTCAATCTTATCCGTGTTGATGAGCTTTCGCCCGCCCTGAATGAGTGGGCGCAACGTCTCGGCATTGATGTAAATAAGCCTCGTATTGCCGCCGTAGTGGAAGTTGACAGCGGCCAACTGGGTGTGGACAGCGCGATGGCGGAGTTGCAACAGCTGCAAACCCTGCTGACCACGCCGGAGCGGGACAACCTGATCGCCATTGTTTCTCTGACGGAAATGGTGGTGCTCAAACCCGCTCTGAACAATTTTGACCGCTGGGATCCTGAGGCGCACCGTCAGCGCATTGATCATCTTCTGTCACGCATGACCGAAACCGGACGGCTGCGGATCCGCATCTCTCTGGGTAATTATTTTACCGGGCCTGGCAGCATTGCACGCTCCTACCGGACGGCGCGTACCACCATGACCGTCGGCAAGCAGCGGATGCCAGAACAGCGCAGCTACTGCTATCAGGATCTGGTTCTGCCGGTGCTGCTCGACAGTTTGCGCGGTGGCTGGCAGGCCGACGAACTGGTGCGCCCGCTGGCGCGGTTGAAATCCATGGACAGCAACGGCCTGCTGCGACGCACATTGTCGTCGTGGTTCAGTCATAACGTTCAGCCGACAGCCACGTCGAAAGCCCTCTACATTCACCGCAATACGTTGGAATACCGTCTGAACCGTATCTCAGAACTGACCGGGTTGGATTTGGGCAATTTCGACGACCGTCTCCTGCTATATGTTGCCCTTCAACTCGACAATGAGCGTTGAGGTAAAGCCGTCCCGCATCACACTCCATGAAGGTTTCGTGAGCTGTTTCGCATTCGTCTGGGCATCCGCCAGAAGAAAACTGAAATTCTGAATTTATGCTTGTTGGTTTGCCTAATGAGTCGCCATGGGGTTGTTCATATACTCGATCAGGCTTTTCCTCCACTCCTCGTTAGCCTGCGGGTTCGGCGCGGAGTGAATTTTGCCTGACGGGTTATTCTGGAGAACACCATGGATACATTAAGCTCAGCGGCGAGCGTGACACATAAAAGAACTAACGCCCGCTACTGGATAGTGGTGATGTTATTTATTGTCACCTCCTTCAACTATGGCGACCGCGCCACGTTGTCGATTGCGGGTTCGGCGATGGCCAAAGACATTGGCCTGGACTCGATCGGCATGGGCTATATCTTCTCTGCCTTTTCGTGGGCTTATGTCATTGGGCAAATCCCCGGTGGCTGGCTGCTCGACAAATTCGGCTCGAAGAAAGTCTACTTCTACAGCATCTTCATCTGGTCGCTGTTCACGCTGCTTCAGGGTTTTGTGGATATCTTCAGCGGTTTTGGCATTGTGGTTTCGCTCTTTGCCTTGCGCTTCCTGGTTGGGCTGGCAGAAGCGCCGTCCTTCCCTGGTAACAGCCGGATAGTGGCTGCCTGGTTCCCCGCGCAGGAACGCGGAACCGCTGTCTCAATTTTCAACTCGGCCCAGTATTTTGCGACCGTGATCTTCGCGCCGATCATGGGCTGGCTGACTCACGCTGTCGGCTGGTCACACGTCTTCTTCTTTATGGGTGGCCTCGGGGTCATCCTCAGTTTTGTCTGGTTGAAAGTGATCCACGATCCGAAAGATCATCCGGGCGTGAACTAGGCCGAACTCGATTATATGGAAGCCGGTGGTGCGTTGATCAACATGGATCAGAAGAGCGCTAAAAAAACGACAGTCAAAGGCGAAAAACTCTTCCAGGTTAAGCAGTTGCTGAAATCGCGAATGATGATTGGCGTGTATATCGGCCAGTACTGCATCAACGCCATTACCTACTTTTTTATCACCTGGTTCCCGGTCTATTTGGTTCAGGCGCGCGGTATGTCGATTCTCAAAGCCGGGATGGTGGCATCGGTTCCGGCAATCTGTGGCTTCCTCGGGGGCGTGCTGGGTGGGGTGATTTCAGATTATCTGATGCGCCGCACGCAAAATCTGACCTTCGCCCGCAAAGCACCGATCGTCATAGGTATGTTGCTCTCCATCTCGATGGTGGCGTGCAACTACGTCAACACCGAATGGATGGTAGTCGGCATTATGGCCTTCGCCTTCTTCGGTAAAGGGTTGGGGGCGTTGGGTTGGGCGGTGATGGCAGATACTGCGCCGAAAGAGATCAGTGGTCTGAGCGGCGGGCTGTTCAATATGTTTGGTAATGTCTCCGGCATCATCACGCCGATAGCCATCGGTTACATCATTGGCTCCACCGGCTCTTTCAACGGTGCGCTGATTTATGTCGGTATCCACGCGTTGCTGGCGGTGGTCAGTTATCTGTTTATCGTGGGTAAAATCGAGCGAATTCAGTTACGTCCTTACGTATCAGGCGGTAAGTCATGATGAGTACGCAACACTCTCCGGTGATCACTGATATGCAGGTGATCCCGGTTGCTGGCCACGACAGTATGCTGATGAACATTGGCGGGGCGCATGGCGCTTTTTTCACCCGCAATATCGTGATCCTCAAAGACAGCGCCGGTCACACCGGTGTTGGTGAGGCGCCCGGTGGCGAGGTGATTTACAACACGCTTTGCGAAGCCATCCCACAGGTTAAAGGACAGGAAGTGGCGCGGATGAACCGGCTGGTGCATCAGATCCATGCCGGTAACCAGTCCTCAGATTTTGACTCGTTCGGTAAAGGTGCCTAGACGTTTGAGCTGCGGGTTAACGCCGTCGCCGCGCTGGAGGCTGCGTTACTCGACCTGCTGGGGCAGTTCCTCGGCGTACCGGTCTGCGAGTTGCTCGGACCCGGCAAACAGCGCGATGAAGTGACGGTTCTCGGTTACCTGTTTTACATCGGTGACCGGCAGAAAACGGACCTAGCGTATCTCGATGGCACGCAACAAGGCGGTCACGAATGGTACCGCCTGCGCCACCAAGAGGCGATGAGCAGCGACGCGATTGTTCGGCTGGCCGAAGCGGCGCAGGACCGCTATGGTTTTAAGGATTTCAAACTGAAAGGCGGTGTGCTGCCGGGTGAAAGAGAAATTGATGCGGTAACGGAGCTCGCCAAACGCTTTCCTGATGCGCGTATCACCGTCGATCCTAACGGCGCCTGGCTATTGGATGAAGCCATTAGTCTGTGTAAAAACATGCAGGGGATCCTCAGTTATGCGGAAGATCCGTGTGGCGCCGAGCAGGGATTTTCTGGGCGCGAAGTAATGGCTGAGTTTCGCCGTGCCACCGGCTTACCGGTGGCCACCAATATGATCGGCACCAACTGGCGGGAGATGCAGCACGCGGTGATGTTGCAGGCCGTGGACATTCCGCTGGCCGATCCCCACTTCTGGACTATGCACGGTGCGGTACGCGTCGCGCAGCTTTGCGATGACTGGGGGCTGACCTGGGGCTGTCACTCCAATAATCACTTCGATATCTCTCTTGCGATGTTCACGCATGTCGGCGCTGCGGCACCGGGCAAACCCACGGCGATCGACACGCACTGGATCTGGCAGGAGGGCGATCAGCGTCTAACCAAAGACCCGTTACAGATCGTGAATGGCAAAATCACCGTGCCGCAAAAGCCGGGTCTGGGTGTCGAGATCGACATGGACAGGATCCGTCAGGCAAATGAATTACATCAAAAACTGCCCGGTGGTTCGCGCAATGACGCTGCTGCGATGCAATACCTGATCCCCGGCTGGACTTTTGATCGCAAACGTCCGGCGCTCGGGCGCTGATGCTTTGGCTCTCTTCAATGGCTTTTGATAAGGACATATTATGACTCTCTCTTCGACCCCAAAAATTGTCTCCATGCAGGTGATCCCGGTTGCCGGCCACGACAGTATGCTGCTCAATCTCAGCGGCGCACACGCACCCTATTTCACCCGTAATATCCTGGTCCTCACCGACAACAGTGGCAATACCGGCGTGGGGGAGGTGCCGGGCGGCGAGAAAATCCGTCAGACTCTGGAAGACGCACAGCCGCTGGTGGTAGGTAAAACGCTTGGCGAATACAAGAATGTCATGACCGCCGTGCGTAGCCAGTTTGCCGACCGCGATGCGGCAGGCCGTGGTTTACAGACTTTTGACCTGCGTACCACCATTCATGTGGTGACGGCAATCGAGGCGGCGATGCTGGACTTGCTCGGCCAATATCTGCATGTCAGCGTGGCGTCTTTGCTCGGTGACGGCCAGCAGCGAGATGCGGTCGAAATGCTCGGTTACCTTTTCTATATTGGCGATCGCAATAAAACCGATCTGCCGTATCAGAATCAGTCCGCTGAGCGCTGCGACTGGTACCGCCTGCGCCACGAACAGGCGTTGGACGCCGACAGCATTGTGCGCCTGGCTGAAGCTTCCTATGAGAAATATGGTTTTAATGATTTCAAACTAAAAGGTGGCGTACTGCGGGGCAGCGAAGAAGCTGAAGCTGTCACGGCGCTGGCCAAACGTTTTCCGCAGGCGCGTATCACGCTGGATCCGAATGGCGCATGGTCACTTAATGAAGCCATTGGTTTAGGCAAGCAATTACGTGGCGTTCTGGCTTATGCAGAAGATCCGTGTGGCGCAGAGCAGGGATTCTCCGGGCGTGAAGTGATGGCCGAATTCCGCCAGGCGACCGGTATGCCAACCGCCACCAATATGATCGCGACCGACTGGCGGCAGATGGGCCACACCATCCAACTGAAATCTGTGGATATCCCGCTGGCCGATCCTCATTTCTGGACGATGCAAGGCTCGGTACGTGTCGCGCAGATGTGTCATGAATGGGGCCTGACCTGGGGTTCGCACTCCAACAATCACTTTGATATTTCTCTGGCGATGTTCACCCATGTTGCCGCCGCCGCACCCGGAAAAATCACCGCCATCGACACCCACTGGATCTGGCAGGAAGGCAACCAGCGCCTGACCAAAGAGCCGTTGCAGATTAAAGGCGGCATGGTGAAAGTGCCCGAAAGACCGGGCCTGGGTGTCGAACTCGATATGGACCAGGTGATGAAAGCCCACGAGCTGTATAAAAATATGGGGTTGGGGGCAAGGGATGATGCCATGGGTATGCAATTCCTGGTGCCCGGTTGGGAGTTTGATCCCAAGAAACCCTGCCTTGTTCACTAAGCGCCAGGGGCTTTTTAAACGCTGAGTTCAAGTTCAAGGTCGTGGGCGGCGGCCCACACCGGTAAACCTTGGGCTGCTGCCCAAACCCGCCCAATTTCGGGATTCGAGCCTTAGATCTCGAACCTCTCATCCGGTGCCATTTTTGATTGCGCCTTAGCGGCTATGTAAATCAAAATAAAGTTTGGCATTTGACCGTTGGCTTCCGCTTTTCTCCTCCCCTTTATAAACAAGAAGTGCGGCTGTCGCTTCGGTACCTGAAACAGGGCCATTGTGACCCGCGTAGCTGCTGTTTTTAAAAAAGCTCGGATTCCAAAGGCCCGAGCGACTGCGGGCCTTTGGTCGGTGTGGGCCGATGCCCACGATCTTGAAGTTGAAATTGAAGTTGAACCGAAAAGTTTTACTCAGCTTTTTCAAAAGCGCCAAGGGGTGTTAGGTCACCGGTGCCGGATTAAATACCGCCAGGGCATTATGAATCCCCCATTGATCCGACCAGGTTTTCTTGCGCCCGCTGGCGATGTCCAAAATGAAGTGGAACAGCTCCCAGCCAACGTCCTCAATGGTGGCATCGCCGGTGGCAATCGTACCGGCGTTGATGTCCATCAAATCAAACCAGCGGTTCGCCAGTGCGGTACGGGTTGCCATTTTTATGACCGGGACAGCGGCCAGGCCATAAGGGGTGCCGCGTCCGGTGGTGAAAACCTGCACGGTGATGCCGGAGGCTAACTGTTGGGTGCCGCAGACAAAATCACTGGCGGGTGTCGCGGCGTAAATCAGCCCTTTTTTCGTTGGACGCTGGCCGGGAGAGAGTACTTCGACAATCGCGCTGGTACCGGATTTGGCAATCGAGCCGAGCGCCTTTTCCACGACATTGGCGAGGCCACCTTTCTTATTGCCCGGCGACGGGTTCGCGCTACGATCCGTTTGCCCTAGCGACAGATAGTCGTCATACCATTTCATCTCTTCGAGCAGGCGTTTACCGACGCTTTCATCGGACGCTCGCGGGGTCAGTAAATGAATCGCATCGCGCACTTCGGTCACTTCCGAGAACATGACCGTCGCACCACAGCGCACCAGCAGATCGGACGCAAAGCCAACCGCTGGGTTGGCGGTCACGCCGGAGAACGCATCGCTGCCGCCGCACTGGGTGCCGACGACTAAATCAGACACCGGGCAGGTTTCGCGCTGGCGGCGGTTTAGGCGTTCGAGATGATGGCGTGCAACGCGCAGTATGTCATCCACCATCGACTGGAAGCCGACGTGTTGTTCATCTTGCAAACGCACAATGTGAACGTCATCAAGAGAGATCGGCTGAACGTCCGGCGTGCCTTCCAGCAGGCGTTCGGGCTGCAATTTTTCACAGCCGAGGCCAACGACCATCACTTCACCGCCGAAATTCGGGTTGAGCGCCAGATTGTGAATGGTGCGGATGGGGATGATAGCCGCCGGTGCGTTGATCGCCACACCGCAGCCATAGAGATGATTCAGCCCAACCACGCCGTCGACATTCGGATAGCGCGGGAGCAAATCGCGTTCAATAATTTTGACTACGTGATCCACCATGCCCGCGACGCAGTGCACGCTGGTGGTAATGCCCAACAGATTGCGAGTGCCGACGCTGCCGTCAGCGTTACGGTAACCTTCGAAGGTATAGCCTTCCAGCGTGGGCAGTGGCGCGGGCACTCGGGTCGCCAGCGGCAGCGTTTCCAGCGCGGGAGCTACCGGCAATTCCACCAGCGATTCATCAATCCAGCTACCTTGGGCAATATCTCTCAGTGCATAACCGATGACTTCGCCATAACGCAAAATGTCGTCACCTTTAGGGATCGGCCTGAGCGCGACTTTATGGCCTTGTGGAATATGCTCGGTTAACTCAAGACCGCAGGCAAAACGGGTACCGGCGGTTAATCCGTTGTCATTGACAATAATCGCGACGTTGTCGTGGGGATGAACTTTGATAAATAGCGCTTCAGTTGCCTGTTCTTTTGGACGTGACATAACGGTCTCCGCTGAGGGAATAATATTGCTACACATTAACCTGCCTATTTTAGGGCCGCAGAGAGGCCGCTTCATCGGGCAAATGACCAGTTTCTTAGCGCCTTCCTGCGCGAGAATTCAGGCAACTGACAGACGCGTTGTGATATCTGTCACTGTCTGTATTTTACCGGCTAAACCGCAAAAGATAATTTGTGATTCTTCTCTCATCACGATGGGTAAACGCCCCGAAAAACCTTTTAATGTGCTTTCAATATTGGGCTTATGCCCAATGCCATTTGCCAGGCATATTTTTATACTGCTTTACCATCTCAATGAGCATTAACGAGGGCGTGTTGTTTACCGCTGCTTGTTAAATCTGCCCCCTTTACATCCAAGGTACCGAGGTAACTATGAGTGATCAGCTGATTCCAAACCGTTTCCGTCAGGACTTATTGCAAGGCAAAACCCTGATTGGCTGCTGGGCCGCCATGGGCAGTGCCTACGCCACCGAAGTCCTGGGCGTAGCCGGATTTGACTGGGTGTTACTGGATGGCGAACACGCACCCAATGACATCACCACTTTTGTGCCACAACTGATGGCGCTGAAGGGCAGTAAAAGTGCACCGGTAGTTCGACCGCCATTTAATGAGCCGGTAGTCATTAAACGCTTGCTGGATATCGGCTTCTACAACTTTCTGATCCCGTTTGTAGAAACACAACAACAGGCAGAACTGGCCGTCGCCGCGACACGTTATCCGCCCGCGGGCATCCGTGGCGTATCGGTGTCGCATCGCAGCAATAAGTTCGGCACCGTGCCGGATTACTTTGCCAACATTAACAACAACATCACCGTGATGCTGCAAATCGAAAGCCAGGCCGGACTCGATAACCTTGACGCTATTGCGGCGGTTGACGGCGTGGACGGACTCTTCGTCGGCCCGAGTGATTTGGCCGCTGCGCTGGGGCATCTCGGTCAGGCCGGGCATCCACAGGTTCAGGAGGCTATCCGTCATATTTTTGCCCGTGCCAAAGCGCACGGCAAAGCCAGCGGGATCCTGGCACCGGTGGAAGCTGATGCCCGCCGCTATCTCGAATGGGGCGCGACTTTTGTGGCCGTAGGCAGTGATTTAGGTATTTATCGCGCCGGAACGCAGGCGCTTTGCGATCGTTTTACCCAATAACTAAAGGGGTTAGCAGCATGAAAATTGGATTTATTGGTTTAGGGATCATGGGGAAACCCATGAGTAAAAACCTGCTGAAAGCCGGTTATCAACTGATTGTCCTCGACCACAATCAGGAAGCCACTCAGGAAATGGTAGACGCAGGTGCTATTCGCGCTGAAACGCCAAAATCGGTGGCTGAACAGAGCGATATCATTATTACCATGTTGCCCAATTCGCCACAGGTGAAGCAGGTCGTGCTGGGCGAAAATGGCGTGATTGAGGGCGCGCGTGCAGGAAGCATTGTTATCGATATGAGTTCCATTGCGCCACTGGCCAGTCGCGAAATCAGTCAGGCATTGGCGCAAAAACAGGTCTCCATGCTGGATGCACCAGTCTCCGGCGGCGAGCCAAAAGCCATCGATGCGACGCTATCCGTAATGGTTGGCGGCGATAAAGCAGTGTTTGAAAAATGCTATGAGTTGATGAAAACCATGGCTGGCTCCGTGGTCCACACCGGTGATATCGGCGCAGGTAATGTCACCAAGTTGGCGAATCAGGTCATTGTGGCGCTGAATATTGCTGCAATGTCTGAAGCGCTGGTGCTGGCCACCAAAGCCGGTGTCGATCCGGATCTGGTTTTTCAGGCCATCCGTGGCGGGCTGGCGGGAAGTACGGTATTGGAGGCCAAAGCACCGATGGTCATGGACCGCAACTTCAAGCCAGGTTTCCGAATTGATTTACATATTAAAGACTTAGCCAATGCGCTTGACACGTCACACAGCGTCGGTGCGCAGCTACCGCTGACTTCGCTGGTCATGGAAATGATGCAGGCGCTGAAGGCAGACGGTCACGGGCAATCTGACCACAGTGCTATTGCACGCTATTATGAAAGCTTAGCGAAGGTTGAAGTTACCCGGTAGTCAGTGTGGATAACGGCGCCGCAAGTGCGCCGTTTCTCTGTCTGACTGGATGCATAAACAAACAGGACGCTTTTCCACAGCGGCGCGTGCAATTTATGAAAATAGTGATCGCACCGGATTCATACAAAGAAAGTTTGTCTGCTTTGGACGTGGCAAAAGCCATTGAAAGTGGATTTCGCGAAATATTCCCTGATGCCGAATACGTCAAACTGCCCGTTGCCGACGGTGGGGAAGGCACGGTTGAAGCGATGGTCGCCGCAACCGGCGGGCGGGTTGTGAACGTTAAGGTGACGGGGCCGCTCGGGGATCCTCTGGAGGCGTTCTTCGGCCTGTCAGGGGATGAGACCGTGGCTTTTATTGAAATGGCGGCGGCCAGCGGGTTGGAAAGTGTCCCCGGCGGCAAACGTAATCCTCTTATTACCACCTCTTTCGGCACCGGTGAGTTGATTCGTGCCGCCATGGACTGCGGCGTGAAGCACTGCATTATAGGTATCGGTGGAAGTGCCACCAACGACGGTGGGTCCGGCATGGTCCAGGCGCTGGGTGCAAAACTGTTGACCAAACAGGGAGTGCAGATAGGCTACGGCGGCGGTGAGCTGGCGAAACTCGACAGTATTGATATTAGTGGGCTGGATCCGCGCATCAAAAACTGCCGTTTTGAGGTGGCCTGTGATGTGACGAATCCGCTGACCGGCAAGCAGGGAGCTTCAGCAGTGTTCGGCCCGCAAAAAGGGGCGACGCCGGAGATGATCGAGCAGCTCGACCGTTATCTCGGTCATTATGCTGACGTGATCCGCCGCGATCTGCATATTGATGTCGATAACATTCCCGGCGGCGGCGCGGCGGGTGGCATGGGTGCGGCGCTGCATGCCTTTTGCCAGGCTGATCTGCGCCAGGGCATTGAGATCGTTACCGAAGCGCTCGGTCTGGACGCGCTGGTGAAGGACGCGACGTTGGTGATCACCGGCGAAGGGCGCATCGACAGTCAGAGTATCAATGGCAAAGTACCCATCGGTGTGGCGCGGGTCGCCAAGCGCTATAACAAACCGGTGATTGGTATCGGCGGCAGCCTGACCAAAGATGTCGACGTGGTATTTGAGCACGGTCTTGATGCCGTGTTCAGCGTGCTTTATAGCATCTGCACGCTGGAGGAAGCGCTGGATAACGCGACCGACAATTTACGCAAGACGGCGCGTAACATCGCGGCCACCCTCCGGCTGGGGCAAAAATTGTAGTCAATCTTGCGCATGGAAATAACCGGCATCGGGATGAAAATCTGTGCCGGTTTTTTATTTGTCATCTGCACCTTTACCCCAGCTTGCCAGCTGCGTTAGGTTTGGGGGATTGATGATGTAATAACGCTGCTAACGGGAACCCCAAATGTCCAAGCCTGATTTCTCCGAGCCTTATGAATTTTCTGAACTCTACGATTTATCCTCGTTGTATGACTTCTCCTCTCAGCCCGTGAATACGCAGACCAAAGGACTGGGCGTGCTGCCGGATGACCCCTGCATGGCGGATATTGGTGAACAGGGCTGGAACATTCTGCGTGAAGAGGTCAGCCTGCCGGTGGCCGTCCTGCTGGAAGAGCGTATCGAACACAATCTGTCGTGGATGCGTGAATTTATCCGCCGCTATCAGTTGAAGCTGGCGCCGCACGGCAAAACCACCATGAGCCCGGAGCTGTATCAGTTGCAACTCGATTACGGCGCGTGGGGGATTACGTTGGCGACGGCGCCGCAGGTTAACGCCGCGTTCCAGCACGGTGTACGCCGGGTGATCATGGCGAATCAGCTCACCGGCAAAGCCAATATGGCGATTATCGCCGGGTTGCTGGCGCGGGATAGCGAGTTTGATTTTACCTGCATTGTCGATTCTGCCGACAATGTCGATGCACTGGGCGACTTCTTCGCCAGGCGTGGGCAAACGCTGCGGGTCCTGCTGGAGTATGGCGTGATGGGCGGGCGAACCGGCGTGCGCAACGCAGAGCAGGAACAACAGGTGCTTGAGGCGGTGCAGCGCTGGCCGCAGTCAATCTCGCTGGTAGGCGTTGAGATTTACGAGGGCGTGATTGACGAAGAGGCACCCATTCGCGCCTTCTTGCAACACGTCATGAACCGTACCGAAGTGTTGGCGCAGGGTGGCCGATTTGCTGAACCCACAGTGATCCTGACCGGAGCAGGCTCGGCGTGGTACGACGTGGTGGCTGAAGAGTTCAGCCGTGGCGACAAGCACCTGGACGAAGCACAGCGTTTTACCCTCGAGGTTATCCTGCGTTCCGGTTGTTACCTAACACACGACGCCGGAGTTTATGAAAAAGCCAATCAACGTATTCAGGCGCACAATCCGGTCGCACGCCAGATGAACAGCAGCCTGCAACCGGCGTTACAGGTGTGGGCCTATGTGCAATCTTTGCCGGAGCCTGGCCGGGCGATTATTGGTTTGGGAAAACGGGATGCCGGAGGGGATGCAGGTTTGCCGATGGTGGCCGGACATTTCCGTCCAGCCACTGCGCACTCGGCGGGATATACCACGGTGGTTCCGGCGGCGAAGAGCTGGGAAATAACCAAGATGATGGATCAACACGCCTTCATGTCACTGCCGCAAGATGCCGATATTCAGGTAGGCGATATGCTGCTATTTGATATTTCGCACCCTTGTCTGACCTTCGATAAATGGCGTCAGTTACTGCGGGTCAACGAACAGTGGGATGTGACAGGCGCAGTGACGACCTGGTTCTGACCGGCTAATCGCACCGGTAAAAAAAACCGGCCCTTGCGATGAAGGGCCGGGTTTTTACTGGGCATTGATTGCGTCATGCAGCGTTAACGGGTGGTCAGTTGCCCTGCGGTCGCCAGCGCTTTTTCAGCTTCTAACTGTGCCGCCTGATGCTCTTCCTTATACTTCAGGCGATCCCAGGCGCGGAAGAACGGATAGTAAATCACCAGTGAAATCGCCAGATTCACCACCTGGATGACAGTGCCGGAGATATGTCCGCCGGTCGCCAGATAGCCACTGATAAAGATGGGTGTCGTAAACGGCAGGGCGATACCCACCGGTGGCGTCACCAGCCCGGTCGCCATCGCGGTGTAGGTGACAATTACCAGCACCACCGGCGTCAGGATAAACGGAATCGCAAAGTAAGGGTTCATCACCAGCGGGATGCCAAACACCATCGGTTCGCTGATGTTAAACAGACAGCCCGGTGCGGCAATTTTTCCCAGCTGTTTCATCTGCGCACTGCGAGCGCGGATCAACATAAAGATCACCAGTCCGAGCAGCGCACCGGTCCCGCCGGGCGCTATCCATAAATCATAGAATTGCTGGGTAATAATGTGCGGAATAGGCTGACCGGCCTGAAACGCCGTCAGGTTTTCGGACATGTTCGACAGCCACACCGGCTGGATAAATACCAGCACGATAGCATCGCCGTGCAGCCCGACCATCCACAGTAAACCAATCAGGATCACCGAGAAGATCATACCCGGGAGCGTACCGCCAATATGGTGCATCGGAATACCAATAATGGTGGCGATCATATTATTGATGTTACCGAATGGCGTGGCTTCAACCCCCAGACGCAGCGCCAGTACGACAGCCATCACCGCGAAACCTGGGATCAGCGCCAGGAAAGATTTTGCCACCGCCGGCGGCACGCCTGCGGGCATATTGATGACAAAATTGCGGTCATGGACAAACCGGTAGATTTCAGTCGACAGAATGGCAATGACGATCGCCACAAACAACCCTTGGCTACCAATGAAGTTCATCGGCAACACGCCTTTGACGATCTGTTCAGTGGCGCCGTTCAGCGGCTGGAACAGCGTATTTTGCGGAATAGTCAGGATGAAGGCCACCAGCGAAACCGCACCCGTCGTCAGCGGATCGAGTGATTTATATTTCTCGGCCAGACGGTAGGCGATACCAAAGCTGGAGATGATCGCCATGATGTCGTAGGTGGCTTTGACCGGGTAAAGCAGTTTTTCGCGCCACGCTGCCCCAAACACTTCGCCCATCATGTTGGCGTAGCTCGGGATCGGCAGGTAGGCGAAAATCAGAAAGAAGGAGCCAATCAGCATAAAAGGCATATTCAGGATAATGCCATCGCGTACCGAAAGGACGTGTTTTTGCGAAGCAATCTTTAAGGCAAAAGGTAAAACATAGCGTTCGAGCAGGACATTCGGTTTAGACACTACACACCCCCTGAGCGGATGATTTCCGCACTGTTTTTATTAACGGCTATTTTTGTTTATGGCTGCTTGTTTAAAACAAAGAACTGAATCAACACACTGAGCTAAAAAGTCGGGCGTAAAGGCAGAGCATTCATGCAGCCGCGACGGGTTGTGCAGCGGCGGAGGGCAGACGTCGATAAAGCTCAATCATGTCGATGGCTAAATCCTGAATAACCATCGCATTCATCAGATGATCCTGCGCATGGACGGTGATCAGATTGACCGGAATTTTACCGCAGCCTTCATCCATCCCAATCAGTTCGGTTTGCATGCCGTGGGCATGTGAAACGGCCTGACGCGATTCGACCATCGCCTGCTCCGCTGCGGCAAAATCGCCGCGTCGGGCTTGCTGTAATGCCATCATGGCGTGGCTGCGGGCGCTTCCTGCGTGTACCAGTAATTCCATAATCGTATTTTCCAGATCCATGCGTTTCCCCTCTTCCTCAAATCGATGTCGGTTGGCTGGCGGTATCCACTTGCTGGCCGGTCGATCGCCAGTTGCGGGAACATAATTGATATTTCGCGCCAGGAAAATAAAAAGAGAGCGCTCTCATTTTTGAATTCAAAAAAATCAGCTGACGCAAGAAAATCATTTCCGCCACAAAAAAGGATGGCGGAAAACTGCGCAACTGATGGGATAGAGTTAAACCAAAGTGATCGGGGGTTGTAAATACCTCCCGATCATAGGATTTTTATATGGGGTGCAAATACTTTGTAAATTCATAGAGTTATTGTTAATGCGATGTAAAACTATTTTCTGTAAGTGAGATCTCAAGCAAATCCGCACCGGCGCGAACTCAGCTTTTTAGGTGCAATTGCGCCGCCCGGGTAACATTCTCGATTTCATCCAGTAATTCGAGCCACTCTGGCTCCAGTTCGTTTGCCGTGACGTTTTTACGCAGCTGCTGCTCAAGGTAGAAGCAAAGTTGTTTGAGGCGGGGAACGCCGCTGTAGCTGCAACTGCCATGTAATTTGTGGATCAGTGAAAGAATATCTGTATCAGATTCACCCTGCGCGACCGCGTTCACACGTTCACTGACCTGCGGCAGGAAATCGACCAGCATTTGCAACAGGTCACGGGCCAGTGACTCTTTGTTGGCCGACTGGCGCAGGGCTAATTGCCAGTCCAGTGTGCTGACGGGTTGATGGTCAGCCACCTGATTTAGCGGCGATTCCTGCGGAGTGTGGTGTGAATAATGGCGCGCCAGCACGCGCTTAAGCATGCTTTCGTCAATCGGTTTCGCCAGGTAGTCATCCATGCCGACTTTCAACAGCTGCTCCCGTTCGCCGCTCAGCGAGTGGGCGGTGACGGCAACGATTGGCGTTTGGGTATGGCGCGGCATCTGATGGATAATTTCACTGGCGCGGATACCGTCGATATCTGGCATCTGAATATCCATCAGAATGATATCCAGATTGTTGTTGCGCGCCATGTCGATGGCTTCTTCACCACTGTGGCAAAGCAGGGTGGTTTCCACCAACTCCTCCAGCAGCGTACCAATCAGCTTCAGATTTGCCGGATTATCATCCACCGCCATAGCCGTGAGCGGCAGGCGCGAGACTCTGGGATCTGTCTCTAACACCACCGTGGCCGGGCGCTCATCGAGCAACATCGGTAGCAGTCGCAGGCTGGAAATTGGCTTGATCAGGCAGGCCTGAACACCGCGCGTTTTCAGGTTTTCTGCATTGACCTGAAACTCACTCGGCAGCGCCAACAGCAGACGGTCTGTCATGCTCAGCACTTTTTGCATGAGTACATCGTAATCCGATAACCGGTGATTCAGTTTGACCGGAATGCTGCACAACATCAGGTCGTAATGCGCATCGGGCAGCGCCTGAATAGTGGTGCGATGGACGACATCCAGTGGGGTGGATTGCAGAATTTCCAGCGTGGCCTTGGCCGCCGCAGGGTTAGATTCCACATAAGCCATCCGCTTACCTTCGAGGCAGGACATGGATACCGGGGTGATATGGCGATTGTCGTTCAGCTCCAGGGTGATGTGGAACCAGAACGTCGAGCCACGGTTGATTTGGCTGTAGAAACTGATATCCCCACCCATCTCTTTAACCAGCCTTTGCGTGATAACCAGACCCAAACCGGTACCGCCGTGACGGCGCGAAATACTGGCATCAGCCTGACGGAAGGCCTGGAATAGCTGCGACTGCTGGCGTTCCGAAATACCGATTCCGGTGTCATGGATTTGCACTTCCAGCTCGACTTGCAAATTGTTCTGCGAGCGAACTTCCACATTGATGTCAATATTGCCGTTTTCGGTGAATTTAATGGCATTTCCGAGTAAATTCGTCACCACTTGTTGCAGGCGCATCGGGTCGCCGAGTACGCTTTCCGGCACGTTATTGTGCACATTCAGGGTCAGCTCCAGCCCTTTGTCATGCGCGGTGTGCGCCAGCAGAATCACCACTTCGTCGAGCATTTCTCGCAGGGAGAACGGAATGTGTTCGAGCACCAGCTTACCGGCTTCCAGTTTCGAGAAGTCGAGCACGTCATTGATGATGGTCAGCAGGTTATTTGCCGAGCGTTCAATGGTTTGCAGATAATCTGCCTGGGTCGGCGACAGCGGCGTTTTCAGCGTCTGGCGGGTAAAACCAATCACCCCGTTGAGCGGAGTACGCAGCTCGTGAGACATATTGGCGAGGAATTCGGATTTGATACGCGCGGCTTCCTGCGCACGCTTTTTGGCTAAATCCAGTTCGACGTTCTGGATCTCCATCTGCTCGAGGGTTTCGCGCAGATCTGAGGTGGCTTGATCAATATTCTGCTGCACCTCTTCATGGTAAGCCGTCAGCGACATGGCCATTGAGTTGATGCCATTTTTCAACATGCTCAGCTCGCCAAGCATGTTGCCCTCGACGCGGCTGTCGAGCTGCCCACGGCGGATACGGTCAACGGTGTTCACCATGTTGCGGATAGGGCCGGTGACATCGCGCATCAACCGATAAGCGAACAGGGTGGCAATACCGAGGCAAAGCAGCAGCAACATCGTAGAAACAAAGGCTTCCTGATATTGCTGCAAACGCACTGAACTGAGGTCCAGTTCGATGGCGATATACCCCAGATTGCGCGGCGGTGGGTCGTTGGACGCGTCATCATCAGAGGTATTATGATTCTCAGCCAGAATGGGGGTACGCAGGATCAGCGAATCGCCGACGCGGTTTTGCGTCAGTACATTGGGGATTTTACTCAGCGAGGGAACCTGTAATATTCCGCCTTCGCGCAGCGAATTGGAGGTCGCGAACAGTTTATTGTCCGCATCGAAGACGCTGATAGCCCGCACAATTTCGGAGTGATTACGGTGCAGGCGGCTGATCAGTTTTTTCACCGGATCGCGCTCGCGGAAAGTCATTCCGTACTCACTGGCCACCGCGAGTGGCTCAATAATGCTGGAACCGGCATCGATCAACTGTTTTTGCAGCTCGTTGTAGCGATGCACCACAAAGAAGGTACTGAGCAGCAAACCAATCATCAATGTAGGTGCCAAAATTAAGATCATCATCCGTGCGCGGAGGCTATATTTGGTCATGGGGTTCCAATGTGGGAGAATCAGTGACTGACGTAAGCTTAATGAACCCGCGTGCAATCGACAAATAATAGCCTGATTCTACTCCCAGAACGGTTGTGTGACGACCCGGTAAACTGCGGGGAATCAGAAGGTGTTGCCACGCTGGGAGCGAATGGGCAAGATAATGCCCTTCGCATATCGAAGACTTTTTTATCAACCCGTCTGCCGCCCAACTGGCAGCAGAATTGTAGGGAGAGGGTATGGTTGCGGTAAGAAGTGCACATTTGAACACGGCAGGCGAGTTTGCGCTCGACGACTGGATCACCAGTTTAGGCCTCTCCAGCACGCAATCATGTGAGCGTTTAGCCGAAACCTGGCGCTACTGCGAACAACAGACTCAGGGCCATCCGGATGCCTCGCTGCTTTTGTGGCGCGGGCTGGAGATGGTTGAGATCCTCTCTACCCTCAGTATGGACAACGACAGTATGCGCGCTGCGCTGCTGTTCCCACTGGTTGATGTCGGCATTATTGACGAAGAGACACTTACCCAACAGTTCGGTAAAGGCATCACTGACCTGGTCCACGGCGTGCGTGATATGGACGCCATCCGCCAGTTGAAAGCCACGCAAAATGATTCGATGGCCTCCGAGCAGGTCGACAACGTGCGCCGCATGTTGCTGGCAATGGTGGAGGATTTCCGCTGCGTGGTGCTGAAACTCGCTGAGCGAATTGCCCACCTGCGTGAAGTTAAAGATGCGCCGGAAGAAGAGCGCGTTCTGGCCGCCAAAGAGTGCAACAATATTTATGCGCCTCTGGCAAATCGGCTAGGTATCGGCCAACTGAAGTGGGAGCTGGAAGATTTCAGTTTCCGCTATCTGCATCCTGATGAATACAAACGCATCGCCAAGCTGCTGCATGAGCGTCGTATTGACCGTGAGCAGTACATAGACGATTTCGTCTCCACCGTGCGCGGTGCGATGGCTGAAGAGGGCATCAAAGTCGATGTCTATGGCCGCCCAAAACATATCTACAGCATCTGGCGCAAGATGCAGAAAAAAGCGCTCTCCTTTGACGAACTGTTCGATGTGCGCGCTGTGCGCATCGTGGTTGAACGCTTGCAGGACTGCTACGCCGCGCTGGGGATTGTTCATACCCATTTCCGCCATCTGCCCGATGAATTCGACGACTACGTCGCCAACCCAAAACCTAACGGTTATCAGTCGATACACACCGTGGTGCTCGGACCGCGCGGTAAAACGCTGGAAGTACAAATCCGTACCCGCCAGATGCACGAAGACGCAGAACTGGGCGTTGCTGCGCACTGGAAATATAAAGAGGGCACGGCGGTCGCGGGTGGACGCAGTGGGGGTTACGAAGGCCGTATTGCCTGGCTGCGTAAACTGATTGCCTGGCAGGAAGAGATGGCCGATTCGGGCGAAATGCTCGACGAAGTGCGCAGTCAGGTATTCGACGACCGCGTTTATGTGTTTACCCCGAAAGGCGACGTCATCGACTTGCCGATGGGCTCGACACCGCTCGATTTTGCCTACCACATTCACAGCGATGTCGGACACCGCTGCATCGGCGCCAAAATCGGTGGGCGCATTGTGCCGTTCACCTATCAATTGCGCATGGGTGATCAGATTGAAATCATCACCCAGAAACATCCGAACCCAAGCCGCGACTGGCTGAACCCGAACCTCGGTTACGTCACCACCAGCCGTGGGCGTTCGAAAATCCACAACTGGTTCCGTAAACAGGATCGCGATAAAAACATTATTGCCGGTAAGCAGATCCTTGATGACGAGTTGGACAAGCTGGAAATCAGTCTCAGGGATGCGGAGAAACTGCTGCTGCCACGCTACAACGTGAATTCGTTGGATGAAGTTCTGGCTGCGATTGGCAATGGCGATATTCGCATTAATCAGATGATCAACTTCTTGCAATCTCAGTTGAAAAAACCGAGTGCGGAGGAGTCGGACAAAGAAGCCCTGCGCCAGTTGACGCAAAAAAGCACACCGGTACCTCAGCGTAACAGCGGGAAAGACAATGGCCGCGTCGTGGTTGAAGGCGTGGGCAATCTGATGCACCACATTGCGCGTTGCTGCCAGCCCATACCGGGCGATGAGATTGTCGGGTACATCACGCAGGGCCGCGGGATCTCCATTCACCGGGCCGACTGCGACCAGCTGGAAGATTTGCGTCTGAATGCTCCTGAGCGTGTGGTGGATGCCGTGTGGGGCGAAAGCTACTCCAGCGGTTATTCGCTGGTTGTGCGCGTGGTGGCCAACGACCGCAGCGGATTATTGCGCGATATCACCACTATTCTGGCCAACGAGAAGGTCAACGTGCTGGGCGTTGCCAGCCGCAGCGACACCAAACAACAACTGGCGACCATCGATATGGATATCGAGATTTACAACCCGCAGGTGCTTGGCCGTGTGATTGCCAAACTTAACCAGTTGCCGGACGTGATTGACGCCAAACGTCTGCACGGCAACTAAGTTTCATCAATTTGTAAGGCCCGCCCGTCGGGCCTTTCTTCTTTTTGCCTCATAAAAACTTATTTAAAACGGATCTATCCATGACTGAATCAGCGCTGCAACGTCTGCTCACTATTATGAAAACCCTGCGCGACCCGGTTGCCGGATGTCCGTGGGATAAAGAGCAAACCTTCGCCACCATCGCGCCTTACACGCTGGAAGAGACTTACGAAGTGCTGGATGCCATCGCGCGCAATGACTATGACGATGTGCGTGATGAACTGGGTGACCTGTTGTTTCAGGTGGTGTTTTACGCCCAGATGGGCAGCGAGCAGGGGCTGTTTGAATTTGACGATATCTGCCATGCCATCTCTGACAAACTCGAACGCCGCCATCCGCAGATTTTCGGCGGCGAAGCGGCCTGGTCGAAAGAGGCTAGCAGCAAAGAGGTGTTGGTGAAATGGGAAGCGCGTAAAGCGCTGGAGCGGGCGGATAAATCCCTGCATTCAGCGCTGGACGATATTCCGTCGGCGCTGCCTGCTCTGATGAAAGCGCACAAGATACAGAAACGCTGCGCCAACGTGGGCTTTGACTGGACCACCCTCGGTCCGGTGCTGGACAAAGTGTATGAAGAGATCGACGAAGTGATGTTTGAAGCCAAACAGGCGGTGGTCGACGAAGAGAAACTTGAAGAAGAAGTCGGTGATTTACTGTTTGCTACGGTGAATCTGGCGCGTCATTTAGGCACTAAAGCCGAAACCGCATTGCAAAAAGCTAACCAAAAATTTGAGCGCCGTTTTCGTCAGGTGGAGCAGATTATCCGCGACCAGGGCCTAAGCATGGAACAGGCTACCCTCGACCAGATGGAAGAAGCCTGGCAGCAGGTAAAGCAGAGTGAAGTCGTTAAAGCCCCGCTCTGACTTTGATCGCCGACAAGATCTGTGGGTGCTGAAACGGTTAAGCTCAGTACACATAAACGGCTCGATGCCTGAGAGAAAAGAGTAAAGCTCAACAAATTGATATCTAAGATGTTTTAGCGAGTCAGGCAGGCAAGATAGAACATTTCTTTCGCTAACATATTGTTTTTGAAAGAATGAGAGAATAACGCTGGCAGGGTTAACCCTATTGAACTGACGGTAAGGAAAACGATGATGAACAGCAAAACCTTTATTTGTGGCGCACACAAGGTTCCGGTATACTGTTTTCCCGTCTTGGTTACTCCATCATCTTTAAACCTAACCTCTCAGGTTCAGCATGACAACTAATTATATTTTTGTGACCGGCGGGGTCGTATCCTCTCTGGGTAAAGGCATTGCCGCAGCCTCTCTGGCGGCTATTCTCGAAGCCCGTGGCCTTAACGTGACCATGATGAAACTGGACCCGTACATTAACGTGGATCCCGGTACCATGAGCCCGACCCAACACGGCGAAGTCTTCGTTACCGAAGATGGCGCTGAAACGGATCTGGACCTCGGTCACTACGAGCGCTTCATTCGTACCAAAATGACCCGCCGCAATAACTTCACTACCGGCCGTATCTACTCCGACGTGCTGCGCAAAGAGCGCCGCGGCGACTATCTCGGCGCAACCATTCAGGTTATCCCGCACATCACCAATAACATCAAAGAACGCATCATCGAAGGCGGCGAAGGCCATGATGTTGTGCTGGTGGAAATTGGCGGTACCGTGGGTGATATCGAATCCCTGCCATTCCTGGAAGCGATTCGCCAGATGGCAGTTGACGTGGGCCGTGAACATACGCTGTATATGCACCTGACTCTGGTGCCGTACATGGCGGCTGCCGGTGAAGTAAAAACCAAACCAACCCAGCACTCGGTGAAAGAGCTGCTGTCGATTGGTATTCAGCCAGACGTGCTGATTTGCCGTTCGGATCGTGCCGTACCGGCCAACGAACGCGCCAAAATCGCGCTGTTCTGTAACGTGCCTGAAAAAGCCGTTATCTCGCTTAAAGATGTTGATTCCATTTATAAAATCCCGGCCCTATTGAAATCCCAGGGTCTGGACGACTATATTTGTAAGCGCTTTAATCTGACCCCACCGGAAGCCAATCTCAGTGAGTGGGAACAGGTCGTTTACGAAGAAGCCAATCCGGGTGGCGAAGTCACTATCGGTATGGTCGGTAAATATATTGAGCTGCCAGACGCGTATAAGTCTGTGATTGAAGCGCTCAAACACGGTGGGCTGAAAAATCGCCTGACGGTGAACATCAAACTTATCGACTCTCAGGATGTCGAAACGCGCGGTGTAGAAATGCTGAAAGGGCTGGACGCGATCCTTATCCCAGGGGGCTTCGGCTACCGCGGTGTGGAAGGTAAAGTCGCTACCGCCCGTTACGCACGTGAAAATAACATCCCTTACCTCGGCATTTGTCTGGGTATGCAGGTGGCACTGATGGAGTTCGCCCGCAACGTCGTGGGTATGGAAAATGCCAACTCAACTGAATTTGTGCCAGACTGTAAGTTCCCGGTTGTGGCACTGATCACCGAATGGCGCGATGAGGACGGGAACGTAGAAGTCCGTTCTGAAGAGAGTGATTTAGGCGGCACCATGCGTGTGGGTGGGCAGCAATGTCACCTGACCGACGGTAGCCTGGTTCGCGAGATGTACGGCGAGCCGACAATAGTTGAACGTCATCGTCACCGTTACGAAGTAAACAATATGCTGCTAAAACCTATCGAAGCCGCAGGTTTACGCGTTGCAGGACGCTCTGGCGATAAGCAACTGGTGGAAATTATTGAGCTGCCGAACCATCCATGGTTTGTGGCTTGCCAGTTCCACCCGGAATTTACGTCAACGCCGCGTGATGGTCATCCGCTGTTTGCAGGCTTCGTGAAGGCTGCCGGTGAGTATCAGAAGCGTCAGGTAAAATAAATATAGGGGAAACAACATGACGCTAAGGGCGACATGTTGTTTGTCTGAAGCTTTAGTTAACTTGTACTGAGGAAATCTTAATGTCTAAAATCGTTAAAGTTATCGGCCGTGAAATCATCGACTCCCGTGGTAACCCGACTGTAGAAGCTGAAGTTCATCTGGAAGGCGGTTTTGTTGGTCTGGCAGCTGCACCATCAGGCGCATCTACTGGTTCACGTGAAGCACTGGAACTGCGTGACGGTGACAAATCCCGTTTCCTGGGTAAAGGCGTACTGAAAGCTGTTGCTGCAGTAAATGGCCCGATTGCTCAGGCTGTTATGGGCAAAGACGCGAAAGACCAAGCTAACATCGACAAGATCATGATCGATCTTGACGGTACTGAGAACAAATCTCAGTTCGGTGCTAACGCGATTCTGGCTGTTTCCCTGGCTGCTGCTAAAGCGGCTGCTGCTTCTAAAGGTCTGCCACTGTACGCTCACATCGCAGAACTGAACGGCACCCCAGGCAAATACTCTATGCCACTGCCTATGATGAACATCATCAACGGCGGCGAACACGCTGATAACAACGTTGATATCCAAGAGTTCATGATTCAGCCGGTTGGCGCTAAAACGCTGAAAGAAGCTGTTCGCATGGGTTCTGAAGTGTTCCACACCCTGGCTAAAGTTCTGAAATCTAAAGGCATGGGTACAGCTGTTGGTGACGAAGGTGGCTACGCGCCAAACCTGGGTTCTAACGCAGAAGCTCTGGCTGTTATCGCTGAAGCGGTAAAAGCAGCAGGCTACGAACTGGGTAAAGACATTACTCTGGCGATGGACTGTGCAGCATCAGAATTCTACAAAGACGGCAAATATGTTCTGGCTGGCGAAGGCAACAAAGCCTTCACTTCTGAAGAGTTCACTCACTTCCTGGAAGACCTGACTAAACAGTACCCAATCGTCTCTATTGAAGACGGTCTGGACGAATCTGATTGGGATGGTTTCGCATACCAGACTAAAGTTCTGGGCGACAAAATCCAGCTGGTTGGTGACGATCTGTTCGTAACCAACACCAAGATCCTGAAAGAAGGTATCGACAAAGGCATCGTTAACTCCATCTTGATCAAATTCAACCAGATCGGTTCACTGACCGAAACTCTGGCTGCGATCAAAATGGCGAAAGATGCTGGCTACACTGCGGTTATCTCTCACCGTTCAGGCGAAACCGAAGATGCAACGATTGCTGATCTGGCAGTAGGTACTGCAGCGGGCCAGATCAAAACCGGTTCTATGAGCCGTTCTGACCGTGTTGCTAAGTACAACCAGCTGATTCGTATCGAAGAAGCGCTGGCGGCACAGGGTACACCTGCTCCGTTCAACGGTCTGAAAGAAGTTAAAGGTCAGTAATTACTGCACTGCTAACACCTTCTGAAAAACCCGCTCCGGCGGGTTTTTTTATGTCTGTAATTTGGTTCCAAAAACGGGTCGCTATGAAACCTGCCATACTCACTTACAGCCTGGGTTTGGCCTGGCCGCGCTTATCTGTGATAATGCGCGCTGATTTTTTAGAGATGACTGAGAAAACCATGCAGTACCCGATTAATGAAATGTTCGAAACCCTGCAAGGGGAAGGCTATTTTACCGGTGTGCCGGCCATTTTTGTGCGACTGCAAGGCTGCCCTGTAGGTTGTAGTTGGTGTGATACCAAACATACCTGGGACAAAATTGCCGATCGGGAAGTTGACGTGCAGCGGATTTTGGTAAAAACCGAAGAGAGTGATGCCTGGGGCAATGCCACTGCCGAACAGCTACTGCAAATTATTGAACAGCAGGGTTATACCGCACGTCATGTGGTGATCACCGGCGGTGAGCCGTGCATCTATGATTTACAACCCCTGACGTCATTATTGGAACAGAACGGTTTTAGCTGCCAGATTGAAACCAGCGGAACTCACGAAGTACGCTGTTCAGTGAATACCTGGGTAACGGTATCACCAAAAGTGAATATGCGGGGCGGTTACGACATCTTGCCGCAGGCGCTCAAACGCGCTGATGAAGTGAAGCATCCGGTGGCCCGCCAGCGGGATATCGATGCGTTAGAGGCGTTGCTGGCAACGCTGACCGACGAGAAATCGCGCATCATCGCGTTACAGCCGATCAGCCAAAAAGAAGATGCCACCAAATTGTGCATTGCGACCTGCATCGCAAAAAATTGGCGGCTGTCGATGCAGACGCATAAGTATCTTAATATTGCTTAGCCTTTATAGACGCAACCCGCTGTACAGGTTTCTTTTACGCGCACGGCGCTAAGCAAGGGCAGTTTCGGCTTCATCTCATTCCAGATCCACTCGGCCAGCACTTCGCTGGTCGGGTTTTCTAATCCCGGAATGTCGTTCAAATTATAGTGATCAAGTCTGTCCAGTGTCGGATTGAATGCGGCCTTCAGATCGGCAAAATCCATCACCCAACCGGTATACGGATCCACTTCACCGGTAATTTCTATACGCACGGTGAAAGAGTGACCATGCAGACGGCCGCATTTGTGGCCTGCTGGCACATTCGGTAAATGGTGTGCGGCTTCGAACTGGAAATCTTTAAATAGTGTGGTAGTCATGGCGCTTTCTCATT
Organism: Enterobacterales bacterium; assembly: GCA_003864575.1. GTDB lineage: Bacteria > Pseudomonadota > Gammaproteobacteria > Enterobacterales > Enterobacteriaceae > Ewingella. Next base: position 20,360 of record BHES01000013.1, on the reverse strand, counting down.
GCTCAAAAAACGCGGCATAGTACCGGAAATCACTCTTTCACGCCACGAATACCCGTCATCCTGTCTTGAGAATGATTTGGGTATATTCAGATGACTGGGGCTGTACAAGGCGTTACCAACCACTGCTTTACTCAGCCCGTTTGGCTGGCTTAAAGTGAGCCGAATGAGACTAACCTCTTGAGTGAAAAATGATTACTGTGCTGCGTTGGGCCATATTATCAGTGCTTTTTTCCGCGGGCGTCAGTGCGGAAACCTTGCCGCCGACGGCTGCGGCTGCTGCACCTGAAACGGTAGCGGCCAAACCTGATGTGAAAGCGCCAAAAACGGCCATGCCGGTTCAATCCGCTGCCCTGACGTTCCCACCAGGGGCCGGAAGTTTCCATATACCTCTGGCGCAGGGGAAGAAGAGCCTGGAAGTCTTCAGCTATCAGCCGGCGGGGGCTGATGCCACGACACCGATTGTTGTCGTCATGACCGGTGTTGATCGTAATGCGGCGACCTATCGCAATGACTGGATGACAGTCGCGGAGCAATACCATTTGTGGGTGATCGTGCCACGCTTTAGCGAGCAGGATTTCCCCGGTGCGGCCGGTTACAACCTTGGCAATTTGGTTGATGCAAAAACTCATCGTAAATTACCCGCTTCCCAATGGGCGTTCACTATTGTGGATACTCTGTTCAGTCAGCTACAGAAACAGGGGCTCACCAGCCAGCAGCAATATTATCTGTTTGGTAACAGCGCGGGCTGTCAGTTTGTACACCGCATGTTGACTCTGTTACCGCAGCCGCAGGTGAAAGCAGCGGTCTGCGCGGCAGCGGGCTGGTGGACCTTGCCGGATACTGACCAGCACTGGCCATATGGTTTGCGCGAATCACCGGTGCCGGTCAGTCAACAGCAGCTGGCCAGCTACTTTGCCAAGCCGATGTTGATTGCCGTCGGTAGCGAAGACGATGATCCGGAAAACCATTTGTTACGCCGTTCCAAGCAGGCGATGGCGCAAGGGAGTAACCGTCTGGAACGCGCCGAGAGCTACTTCACCACCTCCCAGCAGCGGGCCGAGCAGAACAACACGCCGTTCAACTGGCACTTTATGGACTTGCCGGATATCGGCCACAGCGGCAGTAAAATGTCGGTGTTTGCCGCCGGGCAGTTTGCCTGGTTTGAACAACATGGCGAGTTCCATCTCTGAGCCTGTTGGAAAATAATTCAGACCCCGCTGCGGCGGGGTTTTTCTTTATATAACAGACAGTTTTGGATGGTTCACCGCAGCATGATTTTTTTTATAACCATTTCAGTAAGATAAAAAACCATTCTTACCACTTTTGCAGGTTATTCCTATCTCTAAAACCACTTAGTCATTTTGGTTATTTATTATTTCCATCACTTCTTTAATTGTTATCATCCGGCTGGTTAACCTTACAAACTCTCCAGGCCTGTGTTGGCCGGACAGACGACTGGCTTTTGCATAAGGGAATTCGTACCGCGATGACGACTCAGGCACCTCCAACTTCTTTGCTTCCTCTGACGGCGGAGCAACTGGCCCGCCTCCAATCGACGATTGGTGAATACTCTCCCACGCAGCTGGCCTGGCTTTCCGGTTATTTCTGGGGAATGGTGAACCAGCAGCCGGGTGCCGTTTCGGCCAGTGCGCCTGCGGTCGCCGCGGCGTCAATTACGCTGATTTCTGCCTCTCAGACCGGCAATGCGCGTCGACTGGCGGAGCAACTGCGTGATGACCTGGTGGGCGAAAAACTGAACGTCAATCTGGTGAATGCCGGAGATTACAAATTCAAGCAAATCGGCCAGGAGAAACTGCTGCTGATTGTCGCTTCCACACAGGGTGAGGGCGAGCAGGCTGAAGAAGCCGTCGCGCTGCATAAATTCCTGCAATCCAAAAAAGCCCCACAGATGAAAGAGACCGCGTTTGCGGTATTTGCGCTGGGCGATACCTCTTACGAATTCTTCTGTCAGGCGGGTAAAGACTTTGATACCCGTCTGGGAGAACTGGGCGCAGAGCGCCTGTTGGACCGCGTGGACGCTGACGTTGAGTATCACGTACAGGCCGAGGCCTGGCGTAAGCAGATTGTCGAGGTGCTTAAGCAGCGCGTTCCTGCCGATACCTCGGGACAGCCGGTAGCCACGCTGGCCGGTGCGGTCAATCAAATTGACAGCAGCCCCTATACGAAAGAGCAGCCGCTGACCGCGCTGCTGTCGGTGAACCAGAAAATCACCGGGCGGGACTCCGACAAAGACGTGCGCCATATCGAAATTGATCTGGGTGATTCGGGCCTGCGCTATCAGCCAGGAGACGCCCTTGGCGTCTGGTTTGAAAACTGCCCCGCGCTGGTGCAAGAACTGGTCGAACTGCTGTGGCTGAAAGGCGATGAGCCGGTTGAAGTCAACGGTAAAACGCTGAAGCTTAGCGATGCATTGCAAAGCCATATTGAGCTGACGCAAAACACCACGCCGATTATCGAGAAATATGCCGCACTGTGCCGCGATGAAAAACTGACCGCGCTGCTGGCCGACAAACCTGCCCTGCAACAGTTTGCGCAAACGACGCCGTTTGTCGACATGGTGCGTCAGGCGCCGACCGAGCTGGATGCACAGCAACTGATTGATCTGCTGCGTCCGCTGACGCCGCGCCTCTATTCCATTGCGTCGTCGCAGGCTGAAACCGAATCAGAAGTACATATCACCGTGGGTGCCGTACGCTATGAGATTGATGGCCGCGCACGCAGCGGCGGTGCTTCAGGATATCTGGCCGACCGTCTGGAAGAAGACGGCGAAGTGAAGGTGTTTATCGAACATAACGATAACTTCCGTCTGCCATCCAACCCGGAAACTCCCGTCATTATGATTGGTCCGGGAACCGGTATCGCACCATTCCGCGCCTTTATGCAGCAGCGTGAAAACGACGGTGCCAGCGGAAAAAACTGGCTGTTCTTCGGCAACCCGCACTTTACCGATGATTTCCTGTATCAGGTTGAATGGCAGCGCTACGTCAAAGATGGCCTGCTGACTCATATCTCTCTCGCCTGGTCACGCGATCAGGCAGAAAAAATCTACGTGCAGGACAAACTGCGTGAACGCGGCGCTGAAGTTTGGCAATGGTTGCAGGAAGGCGCGCACATTTACGTGTGCGGTGATGCCAACCGCATGGCCAAAGATGTGGAACAGGCTCTGCTGGAAATCATTGCAGAACAGGGATCGATGGATCTGGAAACTGCCGACGAATTCCTCAGTGAGTTACGTCAGGATCGCCGCTATCAGCGTGACGTTTACTAATCCCCTGCATCCTTCAAATCGGCTGGAGGCGCCTACTTTTGGCGCAGGGATGTTGGCTTCCTTCCGTCACCCGAATCACTGACTTGAGTCAGCTCATCGGGATTTATTCAGTTGCCGCCTACCTGCAAGCCGAATGATTTTGGGTATTAAAGTTATGAGTGAGAAATTATGAGCGAAAAGTTGTGGAGTGAACTGAATCCCGGTCCTGGCCCATTAATCGTTGATGCACCGCTTTCTGATGCTGAACGCCTGAAAAAAGAGAGCAATTTCCTGCGCGGCACCATCACTGAAGATTTGAAAGATGGCCTGACCGGCGGCTTCAACGGTGACAATTTCCTGTTGATCCGTTTTCACGGCATGTACCAGCAGGATGACCGTGATATTCGCGCCGAACGCGCTGAACAAAAGCTGGAGCCACGTCATGCCATGATGCTGCGCTGCCGCTTACCGGGTGGGGTGATGACGCCTGCGCAGTGGCTGGGTATCGACAAATTTGCCGATGACAGCACGATCTACGGCAGCATCCGTATTACCAACCGTCAGACTTTCCAGTTTCACGGCATTCTGAAACCGAACGTGAAACCGGTGCATCAGTTGCTGAACAAACTCGGGCTGGACGCGCTGGCGACCGCCAACGATGTGAATCGTAATGTACTTTGTACGTCGAACCCGGTGGAGTCTGAGCTGCATCGTGAAGCCTATGAATGGGCGAAAAAACTGTCTGAGCATCTGCTGCCGCGCACCCGGGCTTATGCCGAAGTGTGGCTGGATCAGGAAAAGGTCGAAACGACTGACGAAGAACCCATCTTAGGTTCGACCTACCTGCCGCGTAAATTCAAAACCACGGTGGTGATCCCGCCGCAAAACGACGTGGATCTTCACGCCAACGATCTGAACTTCGTGGCGATCGCGGATAACGGCAAACTGGTGGGTTTCAACGTGTTGGTCGGCGGCGGGTTGTCTATCGCCCACGGCGACAAGGCGACTTACGCCCGTACCGCCAGCGAGCTGGGTTTCATTGCGCTGGAGCACACGCTGGCCGTGGCCGAAGCGGTGGTGACCACGCAGCGCGACTGGGGCAACCGTACCAACCGTAAAAATGCTAAAACCAAATACACGCTGGAGCGCGTTGGCGTTCCGGTCTTCAAGGCCGAAGTGGAAAAGCGGGCGGGCATTCAGTTTGCAGAAGTCCGCCCTTATGAGTTTACCGGCCGCGGTGACCGCATTGGTTGGGTGAAGGGCATCGACAAACAGTGGCATTTGACGCTGTTTATCGAAAACGGCCGCATTCTGGACTACCCCGGCAAGCCGCTGAAAACCGGTTTGGCAGAAATCGCTAAGATCCACAAAGGGGATTTCAGGCTTACTGCCAATCAGAACCTCATCGTCGCCGGGGTGGCGGAACAAGACAAAGAGGCGATCGAAACGCTGGCCCGCCGTCATGGTTTGATCGACGACAGCGTCACCGATCAGCGTAAAAATTCCATGGCCTGCGTCTCTTATCCAACCTGTCCGCTGGCGATGGCCGAAGCCGAACGCTTCCTGCCGGAGTTTGTGACCAAAGTTGAGGGCATTATGCACGGACACGGCGTGGGCGATGAGCATATCGTACTGCGCGTGACTGGTTGCCCGAACGGCTGTGGGCGTGCGCTGCTGGCCGAAATCGGCTTGGTAGGTAAAGCGATGAACCGCTACAACCTGCATCTTGGCGGGAACCGCGCCGGTACGCGTATTCCGCGTATGTATCGCGAGAACATTTCCGATACCGAGATCCTGAGTATCATCGACGAACTGGTAGGGCGCTGGGCTAAAGAGCGCGAAACAGATGAAGGTTTCGGCGACTACGTGATCCGCGCCGGGATCGTGCGTCCGGTTCTCGATCCTGCTCGGGACTTTTACGACTAACTGTACGACCGCAACCTGAAGGAGGGAGAGTTTATGAGCTTACTTACTCTGGCTGAACTGAACGAGATGCCGAAGTCCGGGCAGGCGCTGGCGTTGGCTGAAGTTAACGGTCAGCTGGAAAAGTTGTCCGCGCAAGAGCGTGTCGGTTGGGCGCTGGAGAATTTGCCGGGCGAGTTCGCGCTCTCATCCAGTTTCGGCATTCAGGCGGCGGTATGTCTGCATCTGGTGACGCGGCAGAAAGCTGATATCCCGGTGATCCTCACCGATACCGGCTATTTGTTTCCTGAGACCTATCAGTTTATCGACCAGCTTACCGAACAGCTCAACCTTAACCTTCAGGTGTTCCGCGCAGCGCAAACGCCTGCGTGGCAGGAAGCCCGTTACGGCAAACTGTGGGAGCAGGGCGTCGAAGGGATCGAGCGCTACAACGACATCAACAAAGTCGAACCGATGAACCGCGCGTTAAAAACGCTCGGTGCTAACACATGGTTTGCGGGACTACGCCGTGAACAATCCGGCAGCCGTGCCCATCTGCCGGTACTGGCGGTGCAGCGCGAGGTGTTTAAAATCCTGCCGATCATCGACTGGGATAACCGGCAGATCTTCCAATATCTCAAAGATAACGGGCTCAGTTATCATCCGCTGTGGGATCAGGGTTATCTGTCTGTAGGCGATACCCACACCACCAAAAAGTGGGAAGAGGGCATGAGCGAAGAAGAGACCCGGTTCTTCGGCCTGAAGCGGGAGTGCGGTTTACACGAATAAATCCCCGTCATACTTCAAGCTGCAGATGCGTTGGCTGCGTGCACTTACCCCGGTCACATAGTTATGGCTTACATAAATAGCCTATCTTATTTGCCATTTTGAACTCGGGCAGTGCTCGGACTCCTCACGTACTACGTGTACGCTCCGGGTTCTCCGCGCTGTCCGAGTCCAAACTGTCTGCAACGATAACGGCTATTAGCTCGCTGAAACCAAAGGGCTTTATTGAGTCGGTTTCGCCAGCTCTTCGATCAACGGCAATAAAATCTTCACGCTTTCTTTAGCGCGTTTATCGATGCGCCCTGGCAGTACGCGATCCAGATATTGCAGGTTATCCAGTTGCCCCTGATGGCGTGAAGCCCCTTGTGGGAAATGCGCGCTGACGGCGCGTTGTTGTGCGCCATCTTTCTTACCCAGAGCGTAATTGGTTGCGCTTACCATCAGCAGCGGGATATGCGCGTCGTCCAGCGCCTGCATTCCGCTACAACAATCTTTACCGGCATAACTTTCTGCGGCAATACCGTAACGCTGCGCGAGCTTAACCGCACGGTCGCGGGTCAGTTTGGTGACGGCTGCCGAGGTATTTTTGCCACTTTTGAAATACAGCTTATCGCCGACAATCAGTGAGTCGAGATTCACCACCAGCAAGGTATTCTTCTTCTCTTCCGGCGACAGGCGCTGGACATAATCTTCCGCTCCTTGCGCCCCGGTTTCCTCCGCACTCAGTGCCACAAAGCGCAAGCTGTAGTGAGTCTTCACTTTGCTGAGCTGTTCCGCCAGCTCCAGCATGACACCCACACCTGACGCATTATCATCCACGCCCTGCAATGTCAGACCGCCGAGATTGTGGTCAGAATCCGCATCGCTTTGTGGGAGGTAGGTGTCGAAATGCGCCATAACGATAATTTGCTGTGGTACTTCGCCGGTCCGGGCAGCAATCACCGATGTCGCATGGACGTTGTGCCAGCTCTGTTTGCCGTCTTTGCTACTGTAGATATAGCGCGTGTCGAAACCGCGCAGATCGCTCTCGTAACCCAATTTGGCGAAGTATTGATTCAGATACTCTGCGGCGATAAGTTCGCCAGGACTGCCTGCCATCCGCCCCGGAAAATAGGTGGCGATATGGCGAATTTGTTCTGCGGCAATCGTGCCGGGAGCTGGCGCCGGTGCCGGACGCGCAGCAGCATGAGCAAACCCGCAGCCAAAAACCATCGCCAGCAGCGTGAGTTTCATGCGTGAAGTGGAAAACATAGCCGAAAAATCCTTATCAGTGGGTCAGGAAGACCGAAAGACTCATTTCTTGATGTACCGGAGGCCGCGTATGGCGGTCTTAATTGGGCGCTAGTATGCGATTGTGCAACCGATTAGACAATTTCCCGTTATCTCAAAAGGCTCTTTTTGTTACTGATAATGCTCATTTTGGCCAGGGTGTTGATGGCCTATATTCCATTCTGGAACTATTCATTCCATTTCGTCATTTCAATTCAATTATTACCACCACGTATAGTCGTGTGAATTCTCTTCGCTACTCAATAAGGCCGTTGTGGACTATCTACCCCTTTTTGCTGACCTCAGACAACGCCCTGTACTGGTTGTTGGTGGCGGCGAAGTCGCAGCACGCAAAATTGATCTCCTTCTGCGTGCCGGCGCAGCAGTCCGCATCGTCGCGCAATCACTCTCTCCTGAACTTGAACAACGCCGTCAGGCCTCGCAGGTGGACTGGCTGGCAGACCGTTTTATGCCATACCAACTGGATGACGTTTTTTTGGTGATTGCCGCCACGGATGACGCCGGGCTCAATGCTGAAGTCTTCGAGCAGGCTAATCAGCGGCAGTTGCTAGTGAACGTGGTGGATGATCAGCCGAAGTGTTCGTTAATCTTCCCGTCGATTGTCGACCGTTCGCCGATTGTGGTGGCGATCTCCTCGAGCGGTACTGCGCCGGTGTTGGCGCGCCTGTTGCGGGAGAAACTGGAAACGCTGCTGCCGTCGAGCCTCGGGAAAATGGCGGAAATGGCCGGAAGCTGGCGCGAACGTGTTAAGCAGCGGTTTACGTCGATGAGATCCCGTCGTCGCTTCTGGGAACAGGCTTTTGATGGCAGCTTCGCTTCGCTGGTTACTGCGGGACAGATTCCACAGGCTGAGCAAGTGCTGCAACAACAATTAGATAATCCGGAATCCATCGCGCAGAACGGTGAAGTGACGCTGGTCGGTGCCGGGCCGGGTGATGCAGGATTACTCACCTTACGCGGTTTGCAGGTGATGCAGCAGGCTGACGTCGTACTGTATGACTTTCTGGTGAGCGAGGAAGTATTAGACCTGGTTCGCCGCGATGCCGACAAAATTTGCGTAGGTAAACGTGCTGGCAGTCATTCCATGGCGCAGGACGATATCAACAACTTGCTGGTGACGCTTGCCCGGCAGGGGAAAAAAGTAGTGCGTCTTAAGGGCGGCGACCCGTTTATTTTTGGTCGCGGTGGCGAAGAGTTACAGGCGGTGAAAGCAGCGGGCATCCCTTTTCAGGTGGTCCCCGGTGTTACCGCCGCGGCGGGTGCAACGGCCTACGCCGGGATCCCTCTCACGCATCGTGATTATGCGCAGAGCGTGACCTTTATTACCGGTCATCTGCGCCCGGATGGCAGCAGTTTGCAATGGGAAACGCTGGCGAAAGGACATCAGACGTTAGCGATTTACATGGGGACGGTGAAGGCGGCAGAAATCAGCCAGCAACTTATTGCGCATGGCCGTGCTGCTTCTACGCCGGTGGCCGTTATCGGACGCGGTACCCGCGCAGACCAACAGGTACTTACCGGTACTTTGGATAATCTTGAACACTTAGCTCAACAGGCGCCGACGCCGGCGCTGCTGGTGATCGGTGAAGTGGTGACGCTTCACTCTCAACTTGCCTGGTTTGGGCATCATCCACAGACTGACGGTGCTCAGCGCCCGTCGGTCGTGAATTTGGCTTAAGGATCTGTTATGGACGAAAAACGACTCACACATTTACGGCAGCTGGAGGCGGAGAGCATCCATATCATCCGTGAGGTCGCGGCTGAATTCGCCAATCCGGTGATGATGTACTCCATAGGTAAAGACTCGTCGGTGATGCTGCATCTGGCGCGCAAGGCCTTCTTTCCTGGAACGCTGCCTTTCCCGCTGCTGCATGTTGATACCGGCTGGAAATTTCGTGAAATGTACGAATTCCGCGATCGCACGGCGAAGAACTACGGTTTCGAACTGCTGGTACACAAGAATCCAGAGGGCGTCGCCATGGGGATTAACCCGTTTGTGCACGGCAGCGCGAAGCATACCGACATCATGAAGACCGAAGGTCTGAAACAGGCGCTGAACAAATATGGCTTTGATGCCGCTTTTGGTGGCGCACGTCGTGACGAAGAGAAATCCCGTGCCAAAGAGCGTATTTATTCATTCCGCGACCGTTTCCACCGTTGGGATCCGAAAAACCAGCGTCCCGAGTTATGGCATAACTACAACGGCCAGATTAACAAGGGCGAAAGCATTCGCGTATTCCCGCTCTCCAACTGGACTGAGCTGGATATCTGGCAGTACATCTATCTGGAAAATATCGAGATTGTTCCACTCTATCTCGCCGCACCGCGTCCGGTTCTTGAACGTGACGGTATGTTGTTGATGGTGGATGACGATCGCATTGACCTGCAACCGGGCGAAGTGATTGAACAGAAAATGGTGCGTTTCCGTACCCTCGGCTGCTGGCCTTTGACCGGCGCCGTTGAGTCGCAGGCGCAGACGCTTCCTGAGATCATCGAAGAGATGCTGGTATCAACCACCAGTGAGCGGCAGGGGCGGGCCATTGACCGCGACCAGGCCGGTTCGATGGAAATGAAAAAACGTCAGGGCTATTTCTGAGGAACAACCAAGATGAACAATGCTATTGCACAACAAATTGAAGAGCAGGGTGGCGTTGAAGCCTACCTGCACTCCCAGCAACATAAAAGCCTGCTTCGTTTTCTTACCTGCGGCAGCGTCGATGACGGTAAAAGTACCCTGATTGGTCGCCTGTTACATGACACCCGTCAGATTTATGAAGATCAGCTCTCTTCGCTGCATAATGACAGCAAGCGTCACGGCACGCAGGGCGAAAAACTCGATCTGGCGTTGCTGGTGGATGGCTTGCAGGCCGAGCGTGAGCAGGGCATCACCATTGACGTGGCGTACCGCTATTTCTCCACCGAGAAGCGCAAATTTATCATTGCGGACACGCCGGGGCATGAACAGTACACCCGTAACATGGCCACCGGCGCGTCAACCTGTGATCTGGCGATTCTGCTGATCGATGCGCGCAAAGGCGTCCTTGATCAAACCCGTCGGCATAGTTTTATCGCCACGCTGTTGGGGATCCGCCATCTGGTGGTTGCGGTGAACAAAATGGATCTGGTCGATTACAGCGAGAGCGTATTTGAGCAGTTTAAAGCCGACTATCTGGATTTTGCCCAGCAGCTGCCGACAGACCTGGATATAAAGTTTGTCCCGCTCTCGGCCCTTGAAGGCGACAACGTAGCGAGCCCGAGCGACAAAATGGGCTGGTACACCGGACCGACCCTGCTTGACGTGCTGGAAACAGTGAATGTCATCAATGTTCGCGAACAGCAGCCGATGCGTTTTCCGGTGCAGTATGTTAATCGGCCGAATCTCGATTTCCGTGGTTATGCCGGTACGCTGGCGTCGGGATCGATTCGTGTTGGGCAAAAAATCAAAGTCTTGCCTTCCGGTGTTGAGTCGACCATTGCACGCATCGTCACTTTTGACGGTGACCTGCAGGAAGCCTGGGCCGGTGAAGCGATCACGCTGGTGCTGGCCGATGAGCGCGACATAAGTCGGGGCGACCTGCTGGTGGATGCCACTGAAACTGTCAAAGCTGTACAGCATGCCAAAGTTGATATTGTCTGGATGGCTGAGCAGCCGCTGAGCGTCGGGCAGAGTTATGACATCAAGATTGGCGGGAAGAAAGCCCGTGCACGGGTAGAAAATATTGAGTATCAGGTAGAAATCAATTCACTCACCCAGCGCATTGTCGAGAGCTTACCCCTCAACGGTATTGGTCTGGTTGAACTGACCTTTGATGAACCGCTGGTGCTGGACAACTATCAACATAATGCCGTGACCGGAGGCATGATCTTTATTGACCGCCTGACCAACGTTACTGTCGGAGCCGGGCTAGTGCGTGAAGCGCTGGAAAGTGTCTATCAGGAGCCGGGTGCCTTCAGTGCGTTCGAACTTGAACTGAATGGCCTTATCCGTCGCCACTTCCCGCACTGGGGAGCCCGCGACCTGCTGGGTGGAAAATAACATGGCATTACAGGACGCGAAGTTAAAAGACGAGACGTTAAAAGACGAAAGTATTGTCTGGCATCCTCACGCGGTAACGCGTGAGGATCGTGAACGACAACACGGTCATAAAGGTGTTGTGCTGTGGTTTACCGGACTGTCAGGTTCCGGTAAGTCTACCGTGGCCGGCGCTCTGGAACAGGCCCTTCACGCGCTGGGCGTCAGCACCTATCTGCTTGATGGCGACAATGTCCGCCACGGATTGTGTCGTGATTTAGGGTTTAGCGATGATGACCGCCGGGAAAATATCCGCCGCGTTGGCGAAGTCGCTAAACTGATGGTTGATGCGGGTTTAGTGGTGCTGACAGCGTTTATCTCTCCGCATCGTGCTGAGCGGAATAGGGTGCGGGAACTGCTGGGTAAGGATCAGTTCATCGAGGTATTTGTTGATACGCCACTGGCGATTTGCGAAATGCGTGATCCGAAAGGATTATACAAAAAGGCTCGTGCGGGAGAGCTTAAAAACTTTACCGGTATTGATTCTGATTATCAGTCTCCGCAAGCTCCGGACGTCCATCTTGATGGTGAACAATTGGTAACACATTTGGTTGCGCAATTGTTAGATGTACTGCGTCACCACGCTATTATCAATCCCTGAATGTTACCGGCCAAACGTCAGAGAACGTGCCGGTTTACACTGTCGCAACGGGGATCGCACTATGCAGGCATTACTTCACAGAATCGTCAGTCGGATCCGCATAGACAGCCCTGCTGCTGTTGCCGATCAGACCTCTGACGCAGAGGATCCCTCGCACTCCTTTTTCGGCGGATGCAGTGGCTTTGTTTTCTATTGGCTGGCATTTACCATTCCATTTTTGATATTTGGCTCTAACACTCTGTTTTTTCTCCTCTATACCTGGCCATTCTTCCTGGCGCTGATGCCCGTTGCTGTTTTAATCGGCATCGCATTCTGCATGTTATTTAGAGGGAACTGGTGGCAAACACTGCTGGCGACCGGTGTGGTCGTGATTGGCATGTTCTGGACCGTCTTCTCTTTCCTGTCCGGTTGGTAAACTTCCGACCAATTTGTCGGCAATTCCTTGTCAGTTTCTTATCGCTATGTAAACCATTGTGTCATTCTCATCCATAAATACGGCCTTAACTCCGAATCTCATCGGCATTTTCCGCGTCAGTGTGGAGTCCGACGGAAAGTTGTGGGATGATTGACCGGCTTTTTTAGGGGGCGGGGATGGGCAAACTCACACTGCTATTATTGGTTTTGCTTGGCTGGTTACAGTATTCGCTGTGGCTGGGTAAGAATGGTATTCACGATTATGTTCGTGTGAATGATGACGTTGAGGTACAGCAGGCCAACAACGGCAAACTCAAGTCACGAAATGATCAACTCTTTGCAGAAATCGATGACTTGACCGGCGGTCAGGAAGCCATCGAAGAACGCGCACGTAATGAACTGGGTATGATTAAACCCGGTGAGACTTTCTATCGTCTGGTGCCTGACCAGTCTAAGCGTAATGCGGGTATCGGTTCCTCACAAAACAATGTTTCGCAAAACAACCTAAAACAGTAGCTATGAGCCACATCACAGCTTCCCCTCCAGAGATAATTGCTGTTCTGCCCGCTGCCGGTATCGGCAGCCGTATGCAAACAGAATGTCCTAAACAATATCTTTCTATTGGCAGTATGACGCTGATCGAACATTCGATCCGGGCTCTGCTGCAAAGTCCGCAGGTCAAAAAAATTGTGGTATCCCTCAGCCCGCACGATGTGCAGTTTGCAACGTTACCTGTTGCTGCGGACCCGCGTATTCAGGTGGTTATCGGAGGGAGTCAGCGTGCTGACTCGGTGATGGCTGGTCTTGAACAGGCAGGGTCTCATGGCTGGGTGCTGGTGCATGATGCTGCTCGCCCTTGTCTGCATATCGACGACCTAAACCGTCTGCTGGCGATATCCGCATTCAGCGACGTCGGCGGTATTCTTGCCGCACCGGTACGCGATACCATGAAGCGTGGTGAGCCGGGTATGGGAGCTATCGCTCATACGGTCGATCGCGAAGAGTTGTGGCATGCGCTAACGCCCCAATTTTTCCCTCTGGCGCTATTAAAAACCTGTCTGCGCCGTGCGCTAGACGAAGGGGCAACGGTCACCGATGAAGCCTCTGCGATGGAATACTGCGGTTTTCATCCTATGCTGGTTGTCGGGCGTTCAGACAATATCAAAGTCACGAGGCCGGAAGATTTGGCCCTGGCAGAATTCTATTTAACCCAGTTGTATCAAAAGGAGAACGCATAATGCGTATCGGCCACGGTTTTGACGTGCATAAATTCGGCGGCGAAGGCCCATTGGTGATCGGCGGCGTGCGTATTCCTTATCCGCAAGGTTTGCTGGCCCATTCTGACGGCGACGTTGCCTTGCACGCGGCGACTGATGCCCTGCTTGGCGCCGCTGCTATGGGGGACATCGGTAAACTGTTCCCCGATACCGATCCAGCTTATAAAGGTGCCGACAGCCGCGAACTGCTGCGCGAAGCTTACCGTCGCATTCGTGCTAAAGGCTATACGCTGGGCAACCTTGATATCACCATTATTGCTCAGGCGCCGAAAATGGCACCACACATCCCCCAGATGCGCGTATTCCTGGCTGAAGATCTGCAATGTCATATGGACGAGGTGAATGTCAAAGCCACGACAACTGAACAGCTGGGTTTCACCGGCCGTGGCGAAGGCATTGCCTGTGAAGCCGTTGTTCTGCTAATCAAGGACTGACGCAGTGGAAAATAACCCAATGGATATGTCGCGCCTGACCTGGCTTTACGGCGAGCCGCTTTCAACCGGCAAACTGAAAGCCAACCCGGAGGATTTCATCGTCGAGGAAGATCTCGGTTTTGAGCCTGACGGCGAAGGTGAACATCTGCTGGTGCGTATTCGTAAAAACGGCTGCAATACTCAGTTTGTGGCCGAACAGCTGGCGCGTTTTGCGGGCATCCATCCGCGCTCGGTCAGTTATGCCGGGCTGAAAGACCGTCACGCAGTCACCGAACAGTGGTTTTGCCTGCATCTGCCGGGCAAAGAAGATCCGGATCTCAGCCAGTTCGCACTGGAAGGTTGTGAAGTGATCCGCGCTGTCCGTCATCTGAAGAAAATACGTATCGGTACCCTGAAAGGCAACGCCTTTACACTGGTGCTGCGCCAACTGAGCAATCTCGCGGATATTGAATCGCGTTTGCAAAATATCCTCACGCAAGGCGTGCCTAACTATTTCGGCGAACAGCGTTTTGGTCGCGGCGGCAATAATCTGGTGCAGGCCCGTAAATGGGCAAACAACGACATCCGCGTTAAAGAGCGGCCTAAGCGCAGTTTTTATCTCTCTGCCAGCCGCAGCGCCATGTTTAACGTGATTGCCAGCCAGCGTATTGCCGATAATACTCACCGTCAGGTCATGTTGGGCGATGCTCTGCAATTGAGCGGGCGAGGTAGCTGGTTTGTGGCGACAGAGGCTGAATTTGACAGCCTCCAGCCGCGTGTTGATAGTAAGGAGCTGGTGGTGACCGCGCCTTTGCCGGGCGATGGCCCGCTAGGTACAACCGATGACGCGCAAGCGTTCGAGCAAGATTGTCTGACACATTGCACCGAGCTGTGGTCACTGGTGAAGCGTGAACGGGTCGATCCAGCCCGACGTGCGGTTATACTTCAGCCCTTAGAGATGAGCTGGAAACACTGGGATGAGGTCACACTGGAGCTGAAATTCTGGCTTCCTGCCGGCAGTTTTGCGACCAGTGTGGTACGGGAACTGATGCGCCAGGAAAATATTGATGCGGATATTACTGAGTAACGACGACGGCGTTCTGGCGCCAGGGATCCAGACGTTGGCTGCCGCATTGCGGGAGTTTGCCGATGTGAAGCTGGTGGCGCCCGATCGCAATCGCAGCGGCGCCTCTAATGCCCTGACGCTGGATGGCCCTTTACGTATTCATTCCTATCCTAATGGCGATACCGCGGTGATAAACGGGACGCCAACCGACTGCGTGTATCTCGGTGTGAATTCGCTGATGCGGCCGCGGCCGGACATCGTGGTGTCGGGTATCAATGCTGGCCCAAATCTTGGCGATGATGTGATTTACTCAGGTACAGTGGCTGCTGCGATGGAAGGGCGCCATCTTGGGTATCCGGCGCTGGCTGTCTCTCTCGATGGACATCAGCATTATGATACTGCGGCGGCCATTACCTGCCGGATTTTACGTGCGCTGGCGACCGAACCAATGCGTACGGGCAAAATCCTCAATATTAATGTCCCTGATTTGCCACTTTCTGACATTAAAGGCATCCGGGTTACTCGCTGTGGTAGCCGTCATCCTGCGGAGCAGGTCTTTTGCCAGCAGGATCCACGTGGCCAGGATCTGTATTGGATTGGCCCGCCGGGTGAAAAATTTGATATTGCGCCTGACACGGATTTTGCCGCTGTCGCGCAAGGGTATGTCTCCGTCACACCACTTCAGGTCGATTTAACCGCTTATGCGGCTCAGGACGTGGTGAACGCGTGGTTAGCTAAAGCCGGGGTCAACAGGCATGGTGAATAAACCGATGTATAACTTGCTGGAACAGTTGCGTCAGCAAGGCATTCAGGATGAAAGCTTGCTACACGCCATGGAAACGGTGCCACGTGAGCGCTTTGTCGATGAAGCTTTTCAACATAAAGCCTATGAAAATACCGCATTACCTATCGGCTCCGGACAAACGATTTCGCAGCCTTATACTGTCGCACGTATGACGGAACTGCTTTGCTTAACGCCAGCTTCGCGCGTGTTGGAAATCGGCACGGGGTCAGGGTATCAGACCGCCATTCTGGCGCACCTGGTTGAACACGTCTTTTCCGTTGAGCGCATCAAAGGGCTACAGTGGCAGGCAAAACGCCGCCTGAAACAGCTGGATTTGCATAATGTCTCCACGCGTCATGGTGACGGCTGGGAAGGCTGGCCATCGCGCGGTCCGTTTGATGCGATCATTGTTACGGCCGCTCCTCCGGAAATTCCTCAGGATTTGCTTCAGCAGCTGGACGAGGGCGGGGTGATGATTCTGCCGGTTGGAGAGCAAAATCAAATACTTCAGCGTATTACCCGCCGCGCCAACGAGTTTGTCGTAGAAAACATCGAAGCGGTGCGATTCGTCCCATTAGTGAAAGGCGAATTGGCCTGAACTTGGTCTGTAGACCGCACGGTTCGGGACTAAACCCTTAAAATTTAAATACAACTGTTATATGGTGCTGTACTGGCGATGT
Organism: Enterobacterales bacterium; assembly: GCA_003864575.1. GTDB lineage: Bacteria > Pseudomonadota > Gammaproteobacteria > Enterobacterales > Enterobacteriaceae > Ewingella. Next base: position 3,807 of record BHES01000013.1, on the reverse strand, counting down.
TGATAGCATCCCCTACAGTTTTTTACTGTCGCCATCTGGCGGGCTGTTGCTCTGCCAGGATGTGTTACCCGCTTACACTGTGCCAGTTGGCATTGAGACCGCATGTGGCGGCGTGTGAGCGGTGAATAGATAGAATCTGAGATTGCCGTAACGGGGGAAATATGAGCACGGGAAGCCCAATGAAAACCTTAAGCCGCATTGCGGTATGTACATTTGTCAGCGCCTGGATGGTGGGATGTACGAATAACACCTCGACTTCGGCCCCAATTAGCAGCGTTAACGGCGGAGGAGGGGGTCAGACTATTCCTAATTCCACTCCAGTGAATGCCACATCAAGCCCTGAAGGGCACATTGTTTATAACCGCAGTTACAACTCCATTCCGAAAGGCAGTTACAGCGGAAGCACCTATGAAGTGAAGCGCGGTGACACGCTTTTTTACATCGCGTGGATCACCGGCAATGACTTCCGAGACCTTGCTGCGCGTAACAATATCGCGGCTCCCTATAGTCTGAATGTCGGCCAAACCGTGCAGATTAATAATGTCTCTTCCAATGCCAGCACGGGTGGAATGTTGGCCGCGACGGACGCCACAAATGGCGGTGTTCCGAAAGCGCCGTCTGTAGGATTAATCCCGGGAACGGTGGTTGCATCTCAACCAACTACCACGTATTCTGATTCTTCAGGTAAACAGAATGTAGGTAAAATGTTGCCTTCATCAGGTGTAGTTACCACCACAGCACCTGTTGCCGTAGCCAGTACTCCTGTCACCAGCACGACGAATAATGGCGGTCCGGTTTCCACCTGGAAATGGCCGACTGACGGGAAAATTATCGATAATTTCTCAGCTTCTGAAGGGGGAAATAAGGGGATCGATATCGCTGGTTCGCGTGGACAATCTGTCGTAGCCACCGCCTCGGGGCGTGTAGTTTACGCAGGTAATGCTCTTCGCGGTTACGGTAATCTAATCATCATCAAACACAATGATGATTACCTGTCCGCCTATGCTCATAACGATTCAATGCTGGTCCGGGAACAACAAGAAGTACAGGCGGGACAGAAAATAGCAACCATGGGTAGCACCGGAACCAGTTCAGTTAGATTGCATTTTGAAATTCGTTACAAGGGGAAATCCGTAAACCCGCTGCGTTATCTTCCGCAGCGATAACTCGGGCAGAGTCTTGATTCTGCCCTCGGTACCACGGGTAGGAGCAGCTTATGAGTCAGAATACGCTGAAAGTTAACGAGTTACATGATGATGTAGATTTCGATGAGAACAGCGCTGAAGCCTTTGACGAGAAAAACACAGTCGAAGAGACTGCTGATAACGACACCACTGATGCGGATGCTGAAGAAGAGTTGTTGTCACAGGCTGTAAGCCAAAGAGTGCTGGACGCAACTCAACTGTACCTTGGTGAGATCGGTTACTCTCCTCTGCTGACCGCAGAAGAAGAGGTTTATTTTGCACGCCGTGCGCTGCGGGGAGATGTTCCATCTCGCCGCCGCATGATCGAAAGTAACCTACGTTTAGTGGTTAAAATTGCTCGCCGCTACAGTAATCGTGGATTGGCACTGCTGGATTTGATCGAAGAAGGGAATCTGGGTCTGATCCGTGCGGTTGAGAAATTTGATCCTGAACGCGGTTTCCGCTTTTCAACTTACGCTACATGGTGGATTCGTCAGACGATTGAACGGGCGATAATGAACCAAACCCGTACCATCCGATTGCCAATCCACATCGTTAAAGAGTTGAACGTTTACCTGCGTACTGCACGTGAACTTGCGCACAAACTGGACCATGAACCGAGTGCTGAAGAAATTGCAGAGCAACTCGACAAGCCGGTACATGATGTCAGCCGTATGTTGCGCCTGAATGAGCGTATTACTTCAGTAGATACCCCGTTGGGTGGTGACTCTGAAAAAGCGCTGTTAGACATTCTGGCCGATGAAAAAGAAAACGGCCCTGAAGACACCACCCAAGACGACGATATGAAACAGAGTATCGTTAAGTGGTTATTCGAGTTGAACGCAAAACAACGTGAAGTTCTGGCGCGTCGCTTCGGCCTTTTAGGTTATGAAGCGGCAACGTTGGAAGATGTGGGCCGTGAAATCGGTCTGACGCGTGAACGTGTACGTCAGATTCAGGTTGAAGGGTTGCGACGCCTGCGTGAAATTTTGCAGGCACAGGGACTGAGTATTGAAGCCCTGTTTCGCGAGTAATTTGCCCGCTTAGCAACGCAACAAACTGAACGGATGCAGGACTCAGACAGTCTCTATCCAATCAATAAAAACGGTGGGTTTATCCCCACCGTTTTTTTTTGCCTTTTATCCTCCTCCGTTGGCATTACTGCTGCATTGCCTCCATGCCAACGGATTTGGATAAACGTGTAGGTATCAGACTAACGCCTTCAAACGGTAGATCCAATCCAGCGCCTGACGTGGTGAGAGTGAATCGGCATCCAGCGCCTCCAGAGCTTCTACCGCAGGTGACACCTCTTCAGTCAGTAGTGCCAATTGCGGCCCCTCTACTTTACTGGCTGCTGCGCTGTTGGAGAGAGTTTCCAGTTCTTTCAGTTTCTGTCGTGCCCGTTTGATCACCTCACGTGGCACGCCTGCCAGTGCCGCAACGGCCAGACCATAGCTTTTACTGGCCGCGCCTTCCTGAACTCTGTGCATAAAGGCAATGGTATCCCCGTGCTCAATGGCGTCGAGGTGGACATTCACCGCACCTTCCATTTTTTCCGGCAGCGTTGTCAGCTCGAAATAGTGAGTGGCAAATAGCGTCATGGCTTTAATGCGGTTAGTCAGGCTTTCCGCACAGGCCCAGGCGAGCGACAGCCCGTCATAGGTTGAGGTACCTCGCCCAATTTCATCCATCAGGACCAGGCTGTTTTCCGTAGCATTATGCAGAATATTGGCGGTTTCAGTCATTTCCACCATAAAGGTCGATCGTCCGGACGCCAGATCATCGGCTGCGCCTACGCGGGTAAATATGCGATCTACTGGGCCAATCACGGCCTGATCGGCAGGAACATAGCAACCAATATGTGCCATCAACACAATGAGCGCGGCTTGGCGCATATAGGTACTTTTACCACCCATGTTCGGGCCGGTGATGATTAACATGCGACGGTGTGGCGACATGGCGAGCGGGTTGGAGATAAAGGGTTCACTGAGGACCTGCTCCACCACCGGATGACGACCACCGGTGATGTTAATCCCCGGCTTTTCACTCAGCGTCGGGCAGGCGTAGTTCAACGTGTATGCCCGCTCAGCCAGATTACTCAGCACGTCCAGCTCCGCCAGCGCGCTGGCGCTTTGTTGTAGCGCGTCAAGATGTGGCATCAGCAGATCAAACAGTTCTTCGTATAACGCTTTTTCCAACGAAAGGGCTTTGCCTTTTGACGTCAGCACTTTGTCCTCATATTCCTTAAGTTCAGGAATGATGTAGCGCTCAGCATTTTTAAGTGTTTGGCGACGGACATAGTGGATTGGCACTAAGTGACTCTGACCGCGGCTGACCTGAATGAAGTAACCATGCACCCCATTAAAACCGACCTTAAGCGTATCCAGGCCCAGCTTTTCACGTTCGCGGATTTCCAACTGGTCGAGGTAATCGGTCGCACCGTCGGCCAGCGCACGCCATTCATCCAGTTCGGCGTTATAGCCCGGAGCTATCACGCCGCCGTCACGAACCAATACCGGCGGGGATTCCACCACGGCGTATTCCAGCAATGCGACCAGCTCATTAAACTCGCCGCAGTTTTTCACCAGAGTTTGAATATGCTCAGGCTCAAGCGGCTGCAATA
>BHES01000012.1 GCA_003864575.1 Enterobacterales bacterium | reverse complement strand
CATCGCTGCAGAACGATGTGGCAATTACTGAACAATGTCAGACAATTTATGAAAGCCGCTTCACCTTTCCCTGGCAACAAACATGGGTTAACAAAAGTGGAGCGGTATTAAGCGCAGTTATTTAGTCGTTTTGGCCGGATCATACCGGTGGTAGGGATAACTGATGATAATTCTTTAGGTGTCTTCATTCTTTCGTATGCCATGTTGTGAAATGTCATGACAATAATACTGTGCTGATATCCAGTATTTCCACCAAGAATGGAATCTATTGAAATAATTCTAAGATCCAGAGAAAAAAACAGAATCCAGTGAAATAGTGCGAGTGTTTGTTAGTGTCGATAACTTGCTATATCTACCTGAATTTTAACAAATAAACTTCATTTGTAGCACCGGTCGTGTGAGATTGAAACGAACGATAGCGAACAATGAAGCGCAATGAAGCGCAATGAAGCGCAATAGATGGAAAAGAATGACAATAGATGCCAATAGCGATCGTTCATGAGACAAAAAATGACCGCTTGGGAGGCATGTTAAATCAGTAGACCAAGCCTACGCCTAGGCTATTCCTGGCTTGATTCATCGTATATCGTCATCAACGCCTGAGATGCCTTAGCAGAGAAGGTAGATTTGCCAATCCCCTTTGTTGTAACTTGTTCTTTTTCAATTAAAGCAAGTACATCCTTGTATATTTCCGAAATCGTTGGTTTTTCGCGGGTGCCGTATTTCCCTGTTGGATGTTTTTCAGCTAGGAGCTTGATTAAAAGACCGAGCATTTTAAATGTGCCATTCTCTTCATCTGATTTTCTGTGCTGCCCCCGTCCTGTTTTACGTACCTTTGATACGGTCTCAACAAGAGAGCGTCCACCAAACGCAAACATCAAGTCTTCCCAATTATTGGTGTAAACGTAGGCACTTATGGCGTCTTTTCCTCTTCTGATAATCGTTTCTGGCGTAATCCCTTCTCTCATATAATCAAGAGCAGCCGCAAAAACCAGATCTGCGTCAAGCTCGTCATTTACCGTGGCAATGCGAATATTGAGGCTTCGCAAGTTTCTTGTAATGGCCTTCCTAATATCCTGAGTTTCTTCTGCTATATCATCAGGTAAATCCTTCATTTTTGTATTTGGGTTGACGCCATAGAGTGAGTTAACGACCTCTGCTATGGTTACTATTCTTTGAGAAGAAATACGTTCAAAAACATCGATGTTAAGCAGCTTCATTGCTACCCCTTATAATTTTTAATGGGCGTCACGTTGTATTCTTCGCCACTCTCTAAGGCCACCAGCAAGTCCGCCCACTGCGCCAGTGCTGCTTTGCGCTCGTTAAAGTATTGGTGACGGTTATATATGCCCTCAACGCCCTTTATCCGGTGATTTAGGCAGCGTTCGGCAACCACAGGATCAACACCAAGCGCGGCTAAGTGCGTACGGGCTGTGCGCCTGAAATCGTGAATTGTGACGTTTGGCACTTCCGGCATTTCAGCCCTAACCTTTGCCAGTGCCACGGGCAGCGTGCTTTCCTGAATATGGGGGATCATTCTGTTTTGCATCTTTCTGGCCGGCAATACCCATGCGCTGTTGCATGAGAAGGTGTGAAGCTCTCTCAGCCATGCAACCGCTGGTGGCGGTAATGGTATGTCGATAGGGTCGCCGTTCTTGCTGCGTTCTTCTGGCAGGTGCCATATAGCGGCGTCTAAGTCGAACTCTTCCCAGCGTGCAGCACATAGCTCCATTTTTCGGACACACAGCGCCAGCAATAATTTAAACGTGATTTCATTCTGGCGGCTGAAACCCTTAGCCATGCGCATAGCCTGGAATAACTGGATTAACTCATCACGAGTTAGCCAGCGGTCGCGGCTCACTTCCTTCCCACCAGCATCGGATACCTCAAAGGCTGAGCATGGATTAATTTCTAGTGCGTGGCGCTTGATGCCGTAATCGAATATGCGGCGCGTCCAGCGAAGAACGTCCGTGGCTATGGTCGGCGCTCCACGGTCTACGATGGCCTTTAGCATGTCGTCAATATGGCGAGGCTTCACGTCCTCCACCTTCATGCTGCCAATATGCGGGTTTATATCTTTGTCGATACGGCGGCGGAGTATGTCCGGGTGCTTCCAGCGTGGCAGTATCTGGCGCTCAAAGTATTCAGCGGCAAGTTCTGAAACGCGTATAGCGTTCTTCTCGGCTTCCATCTTTGCCAGTGCCTCAGCTTTCCGTTCTTGCTTCTCGCCCGCCACGTCATAGCCCAGCGAAACACGCGCCGATAACTCTTTGGCTGTCTCTCTGGCTTTTGATAGGGACAACTCAGCATATGAGCCAATCATCATTGCGCGGGATTTACCTGAGAACTTATAGCGAAACCGCCAGCTTGGTGATCTGTCCGCTTCCCTGTGTCGCAGATACAGCCCGTTGCCATCTGCCCGGCCTTCAAATCGCTCTCCGGCCTTTATCCACGCTCGTATTTGCATATCTGTGAGTTTTGCCATGACGACTACCTGAACATTGAATGAGGGGGTGTACCCAAAGTGATGTACATAAAACGCTTTGGGTACACCTTTGTGTACACGCTAATCATGCGCTTTAGTGCGTCCTTATGATAGCTCATGACAATAAAAAAGCCCGCCATGTGGCGAGCTTGCTGGTTTTTTGCGTCTTTGTGATAGCTCTTAGATATTTACTCGATATTTTGAATCTGTTCGCGCATTTGTTCGATCAGTACTTTTAGTTCGATAGCAGAAGTCGTGACATCTGCGTTGATCGACTTAGAGGCCAGAGTGTTCGATTCGCGGTTGAACTCCTGCATCATGAAATCCAGACGGCGGCCAACAGCCTCTTCTTTTTTCATGATTTTATGCGTTTCTTTGACGTGCGCTTCCAGTCTGTCCAGCTCTTCGGCCACATCAACACGTTGTGCCATTAGAACCAGTTCCTGTTCCAGACGGGTATTTTCCAGCTGAACTTGGGCATCCTCCAGCTTACTTATCAGACGCTCGCGTTGCCATTGCAAAATATTGGGCATGTGGGCGCGTACTTTAACCACTTCGGCGCTGACGCCGTCGAGACGTTGTTCGATCATGACTTTCAATGCTGCGCCTTCACTTTCGCGCGCGGCGATGAAGTCATCAATAGCGGCATCCAGTGCCAACAGCAGCTCGTTGCTGATCGCATCTAAATCTTGCTCTTCAGCCAGCATCACACCCGGCCAGCGCAGAACTTCCAGCGGATTAATTTCGCCTTCATCGCTTTGCATTTTGACCCACTGCGCGGCTTCGACCAGCTGTTTAGCCAGTTTTTCATTGAGTTGCAGCGTACTTTGAGCGCCAGGATCGAGATCAAAACGCAGATTACATTCTACTTTGCCGCGCGTCAGGCGGGCACGAATACGTTCACGAACGACCGGCTCCAGGCTACGAAATTGCTCTGGCAGACGGATATAAGTTTCGAGATAACGTTGGTTTACCGAGCGGAGTTCCCACGCTGCGCTGCCCCAGTTACCCTGAATTTCGCGGCGGGCATAAGCGGTCATACTACGGATCATGTCTGCGTACCTGTTAATGTAAAGATGAAGCGATTATAGCTTCGGTGGGCGGGTCATGGTAGGCATTACCTGATGAAGCCCGTATATACCCGTCATTATTCAAGCTGCCTCTGCGTTGGCTGCATTCATTCATCCCAGTCACTGACTTAAGTAAGCTCCCGGGATTCATTCACTTGCCGCTTTGATGCAACTCAAATGATTTGGGGTATAATGCGCAGCCAAACATGAATCGCGACCCGGAGATCAACCCATGCGTCCAGCAGGCCGAAATGCACAACAGGTGCGCCCCCTGACACTGACCCGTAACTATACCAAACATGCCGAAGGCTCAGTTTTAGTGGAATTTGGTGATACCAAAGTGCTTTGCACCGCCACGGTTGAAGAAGGTGTTCCGCGCTTTCTTAAAGGCCAGGGGCAGGGTTGGATCACTGCCGAATACGGCATGTTACCCCGTTCAACGCACACCCGTAATTTCCGCGAAGCCGCAAAAGGCAAACAAGGTGGCCGTACACTGGAAATCCAGCGTCTAATCGCCCGTTCCCTGCGCGCCGCGGTAGATTTGAAAAAACTCGGTGAATTTACTATCACCCTCGACTGTGATGTCTTGCAGGCCGATGGCGGCACCCGTACTGCATCGATTTCCGGCGCTTGTGTTGCCTTAGCCGATGCGCTCAACAAACTGGTTGTTGCAGGGAAACTTAAAGCGAACCCGATGAAAGGTCTGGTAGCCGCGGTTTCCGTCGGTATCGTGAAAGGCGAAGCGCTCTGTGATCTCGAATATGTTGAAGATTCTGCGGCTGAAACCGACATGAATGTGGTGATGATGGAAGACGGCCGCATGATTGAAGTGCAGGGCACGGCGGAAGGCGAGCCGTTCAGCCATGAAGAGCTACTGAGTTTGCTGTCTCTCGCGCGAGAGGGAATCAACACTATCTTTGCAGCGCAGAAAGCGGCGCTGGCGGAATAGTTTTTAAGGCGACTCATGAGTCGCCTTTTTTATGGCCTGCGGGTCGACGATGTCGGATGAGAACAGTTTAGAGAGGAAGTACACCCATGAAAGCTTATCAGCGCCAGTTTATCGAATTCGCCCTGAACAAACAGGTTTTGAAATTTGGCGAGTTCACGTTGAAGTCTGGCCGTATCAGCCCTTACTTCTTCAACGCCGGCTTGTTCAATACAGGACGTGACCTGGCATTGCTGGGACGTTTTTATGCCGAAGCCCTGATGGACTCTAAAATTGATTTCGATTTACTCTTCGGTCCGGCTTATAAAGGTATTCCGATTGCTACAACAACGGCCGTCGCGCTGGCTGAACATCACGACCGGGATGTGCCTTATTGCTTTAACCGCAAAGAGGCTAAAGATCACGGTGAAGGCGGATTGCTGGTAGGCAGCCCGCTGCAAGGCCGGGTTATGCTGGTGGATGATGTGATCACGGCCGGTACGGCTATCCGTGAATCGATGGAGATCATCGCTTCCCATCAGGCGACCCTTTCTGGTGTGCTGATCTCTCTCGACCGCCAGGAACGGGGGCGTGCTGATATCTCTGCGATTCAGGAAGTCGAACGCGATTACCAATGTAAGGTTATCTCGATTATTACTCTGACCGACCTGATTGCTTATCTGGAAGAGAAAACCGAAATGGCCGACCATTTGGCGGCGGTTCGGGCTTATCAGCAAAAATATGGTGTCTGATAAGTCCCTATAAATCTGCAAGGAAGTCAGTATGGATCTATCGTCGCATAAGAATGGTGTCATGCCGTCGGGGGCGGCAGAACATCTTTGTCGCTCTCTCTCCTCACTCGTGGACTCTCCGTCTACGGAAAATAGCCGGTTATCACCGACGGTTTTCCGGCAAATCCTTATTTATTGCGGCGTGCGCCCTGACATTTCGGGCTGGCGCAGATTCCTCACTCTCTTTCTTTCCCTGCTGGGATTTCTGTCACTTGTGGCAGGCGCGATATTTTTCGTCGCCTGGAACTGGGCCAGCATGCCGAAGATGGCGAAGTTCGCGTTGGTAGAGTTGCTGATTATTGCCCTGGCCGTTGTGGTCTGGTGGCGATGGTATGACGGCGTTTCTCGTGCAGCGATGCTGGCGTTAGGCTTAAGTTTTGGCGGACTGTTTGCGCTGTATGGACAGATATATCAAACCGGCGCTGACAGCTGGGAACTATTTCGGGCATGGACACTGGTTCTTCTGCCGCTGGCACTGATTGGCCGCCAGAATGCCTTGTGGTTCTGCACCTGGGTCATCGCCAATCTGGCTTTTCAGCTCTATTACGCCAGCCGCGCGGTGTCGCTGTTTGATGATGTCATGCTGACGCACTTTTCGTGGCTGGCAGATACTACGCTGTACGCCTATTTTGCCATTCAGGGTGTTTTATTGATCCTGCGAGAGTTTTTAGCTGAACGCGCAACGAAGAAAAACCCTTATAGCTGGCTGGCGCACCGCTGGCTGTCGCGGGTGATGGCGGCTTATCTGTTGATGACTATCACACCTGCTGCCGCAGAGGCAGTCTCATATTGGGGCAGTGAATACGGCAGTAAAATATCTCTGCTTATCTGGGCCGTGACCTTGTTGGCCGGGTATTTCTATTATCACTTCCGGCGTCCGGATTTATGCGTGCTCACGCTGGGCGTGATAAGCGTCATGCTCGTCGGTTGTACCGTGATCGTGCAGCTGTTTGACCGTTCCTGGGATGTCGGAACCCTTTTTGCTGCCGGATGTTTAATGGCGTTATGGCTGGCAGGCGGTGGCGCAGTGTTGTTGCATTGGCGGCGTAAGCTATATCCGCGGCAAGCGGCTGATATCATGCCCAGCGAGGTTGACGATCTGCTGAATGAGCTTCGCGCACATCAGCTTCTCAACGATGAACAAATTTCAGATATTCAGCAACGCGATCACTCTGATGATTTGCCCTGGTATCTGCGTGCAGTGCTGGCAGCGGGTGGCTGGGCAGCGGCGCTGATCATTCTTTTGCTGCTGGCGCTGATACTGTATGCCACTGATTTATTGGATACGCTTACCGGTACTACCCTGATTATTCCTTCATTGCTTATCGCCGTTCTGGCTGCCGTGCTTTTACGGGCTAAGGGCGTTGGCAAACAGCATATTGGTTTGGCCTGGGCCATCGCCGCCACCTGTGGACTGTGTCTGGGTGTCTATTTGCTGATTGACCCGCGATGGGATGAAAGCTTTATACTTCGTTCGCTCTGGTTCCTGCCGGTGCTGGCGCTGATGGGGCTATCCATGCCAAATCGCATGTACCGTTTTATGTCGGTGACGGCGTTTATCCTCGTTCTGGTTTTATCATCGGGTTACAGCGGCAGCTTGTATCTCTCACCCCGTCTGGCTGTTGGGCTGTTATCGCTGGTGGTGGCCTGCATTATGGTGTTGTGGCTGTGGATTATCTCCCGACAGGAGAGTCTTAACCGGGAGATAGTGGCTTGTCTCATGCACGGGATCCCTGCTGCCCTGATGCTGCTGTGTCTTGCCAGCGTCCACTCTGATTTTGTTGACGATTTACTCTGGGACGACTCGGTCACTGCGTATCTTCCCGTGGTTATGGGTTTTGGCATCGCAGCCGGGTTATTTCTAACGGGGGCGGTTCAGGCGGGTGCCTTCCGCTCGCCTGCGACGGCAATTTATCTGCCAGCCGCTATCATCTGTGCTGCGGTGGCTATTTTTTCACCGGGCATCAGTTTCGGGCTGGCGCTGTTGCTGGTGTCCCGTTATCTGGGAAGTAAAGGATGGCTCGTGACTTCAGGCTGCTTCCTGATGCTCTACCTCACTGACTGGTACTATTTCCTCCATGTCACGTTATTGCAAAAATCACTGCTTCTGCTCGTCACCGGCGTTGTTCTTTTAGGGCTGGCCCTGGTAGCGAAGAAACGACTGCCAGAAGGCACAGGAGTGAGCTATGCGAACTGAAACTCTGACGAAGTGGCTGGCTGGCGGTGTCGTGGTGTTAGTCTTGATTGTCACTAATGTGTCGATTTATGGCAAAGAACAGTTGCTTAAAAATGGGGCCGTGGTGATTTTAGAGCTGGCGCCGGTTGATCCGCGTTCGCTGATGCAGGGAGATTATATGGCGCTAAGTTATGCCCTGACTCGTCCACTTCAGCAGCAGTTATATGAGCAAAGCGATGCCTGTCATGACTCTGGTGAGGGGTGTTTGCCTGCCAGCGGGAAAATCATCGTGGCGTTGGATGCGCAGCGTCGCGCAGTGCATGCTGATTTTGATAAAGGCCAGCCAATGCAGCCGCACGAGGTGGTGATGAAATATCACTCGTCTTCCAGCGGACTCAATATTGGCACGCCGAGTTATTTCTTTCAGGAAGGGCACGCCGAACGTTTTGCCGGGGCCCGGTATGGGGAATTTCGGGTCGACCAGGAGGGAACGGCATTGCTGACCTCTCTTCTTGATGCGCAAGGGCAACGCATTCTTCCCTGAACATGAAAAGAAAAGGGCCGGAAGGCCCTTTTTTCTCGGTAGTACAGTGCATTAACTTGCTGCGATTTACTGCAATTGAGAAGCTATCAGCGGCCAACGAGTTTCGAAATCTTGCGTTGGGCGGTATTTAAATTCTGACCGGACAAATCGTGACAGCATACCTTCGCAATACGCCAGCAACTGGCTTGCCAACAGCGTTTCATCATAGGTATAACCGCTGCCTTCACGCATTTTCTTCTCCCGCAGCACTTGCCTTAACTGCACCTCAATGCGCTCAAACAACTGATTGATACGTCCCTGAAGCCTGTCCTGTTCAAACATCAAGGCATGGCCGGTCATGATACGAGTCAGGCCAGGATTGCGCTCCGCAAAACCAAGAATAAGCAGCAGGATCAGACGAAGTCTGTTCAGCGTGTCCTTCTCGTCCTGCAAAATCAGGTTAATACGGGTGATCAAACTGTCTTCGATAAACTCAATCAGGCTATCGAACATCCGCGTTTTACTGGGAAAATGACGGTAAAGTGCAGCTTCAGATACCCCAACATTGGCGGCAAGCTTTGCCGTAGTGATCCTCTGGCTTCCATCGCTGGATTGGAGCATTTGCGCTAACGCCTGCAAAATCTCCTCACGCCGGTTCCTTTTGGTAGTTTCTTTTTCTGCCATGTCTGAATAGACCCTTGCTAAAAACGGCTTAAAACATAAGAGGCCACACGCTTGCCGCATGAATCATAGCGATCCTGCGGCTTATTAGTTCAATACCCTTCGTAGCAGAAGCTGCCAGGGTGGCAGCTATCCGCAATGTTACTGGCGTGGGTATTACAATGTGGCCTGGTAGTGATAAGGATCTGTTCAGTACCGCGACTAGAGCGCGGTGCTGAACAGGTTCTTATTGGCGTCCTGAATGGCCAAAGCCACCTTCGCCACGTTCGCTGCTTTCAAAGTCTTCAACCAGATTGAATTCGGCTTGAACAACTGGCACGAAGACCATTTGGGCAATACGTTCGCCGGGCTCAATGATGAAGGTTGTCTGGCCGCGGTTCCACACGGAAACCATCAGTTGGCCCTGATAATCCGAGTCAATCAGACCCACCAGATTGCCTAACACTACACCATGTTTATGACCGAGACCCGAGCGCGGCAAAATAACCGCCGCCAGATTAGCATCCCCGATATGAATAGCCAGACCCGTAGGTAACAGGGTCGTTTCGCCTGGTTTTAATTCCACGGCTGTATCAAGGCAGGCGCGTAGATCAAGCCCGGCGGAACCTGGAGTGGCGTAAGCCGGTAATGGAAAAGTCGAACCGATACGCGGATCGAGGATTTTAATGTCTATGGTTTTCATCATAACGGCTGACTATCTCATCGAGTAAACGTTGGCCAAGGAGCGTTTTATCGCTGAGCGGTAAAACAGCCTCTCCATCTTGCCAAAAGAGCTGCAACGCATTGGTATCACTATTGAAACCATGCCCTGCAAGGGAAACGTCGTTAGCGCATATCAGGTCCAAATTTTTACGGATCCGTTTTTGCCGTGCGTATTCTTCCACATTCTGGGTTTCTGCGGCAAACCCGACGACGTAGGGACGATGGCTTTTCATTGCGCCGACACCAGCCACAATGTCAGGGTTTTTCACCAATTTTAGTGTAATTTCATCGCCTTGCTTTTTGATTTTCTCATCGGCAATCACTTCTGCACGATAATCCGCCACCGCCGCGCAGGAGATAAAAATCTGCTGAGACGTGATGCTGGCCTGCACTGCGCGTTGCATGTCGAGTGCGCTTTCAACGTCTATTCGCGTGACATTGGCGGGCGTTGGTTGTGTTACCGGCCCTGCAATCAGCGTGACGTGAGCGCCCCGATCTGCCGCTGCTTTGGCCACCGCAAATCCCATTTTCCCCGAGCTGTGGTTTGTGATGAACCTTACCGGATCCAGTGCTTCACGGGTTGGGCCAGCCGTTATCATGATATTTAGATGAGCGAGGTCGCGGCGCGGAGCAAAATACTCATTTGCCATTTCCACAATGACTAAGGGATCGAGCATCCGGCCGGGACCGACGTCGCCACAGGCCTGACTGCCGCTATCCGGGCCCCATAACAGCGTGCCGCGACTGGCCAGACGTTGCAGGTTTTCCTGCGTGGCTGCTGCGCGATACATTTGTTGGTTCATGGCAGGAACCACGGCAATCGGAGCTGCGGTCGCCAGACAGACGGTCGTAAGCAAATCATTAGCCATACCTGCGGCCATGCGGGCAAGCAAATCTGCGGTTGCCGGTGCAATCAGTACCAGGTCGGCCCACTTACCCAACTCAATATGTCCCATGGCCGCTTCGGCCGCAGGGTCGAGCAGGTCATCGGATACCGGATATCCGGATACCGCCTGCAGACTGAGCGGAGTAATAAAGGATTTCGCTGCGCTGGTCATAACCACCCGCACCTCAGCGCCCCTGTCGCGTAAGCGGCGTACCAGCTCTGGTGCTTTATAAGCAGCAATGCCGCCGCTGACACCGAGCACAATATGTTTGCCGGAGATCCCCGTCATCATGATTGTCCGATTCTAAGCCGAAAGAAGCGTCATTTTAGCATAATGCCGTTTGATGACAGCATCTGGCACGGTCCAATGGTAGATAATTAATTTTTTTGCGCGATGCCTCGCAAGGATGAAAAGCGGCAAATGCACCGATAGCGGGATGTGACAGTATGTGGCCGCTACAAGGAGCGCGTGTGAAAAAGAATAAGGATATCTGGCAGGGAGATCTTGCGCCAAGAGAGAAATTACTAAAATTTGGCGCCCGGGCGCTATCGGATATCGAGTTATTGGCCATTTTTCTGCGTACGGGAGGACGTGGCCTCAATGTGATGAAACTGGCTGAGAATATGCTTGAACACTTTGGCTCGCTGCATCGTCTTATGTCGGCGGAGTTTGAAGATACAAAGGCCATAAAAGGCCTTGGTATGGTGAAATACGGGCAACTTTCTGCGGTGTCAGAACTGTCCAGACGGTGTCATGCCTGCCGTCTTTCCAGTGAAAGTGCGCTGCTGAGCCCGGCAATAATCCAGCAATACCTGCAAAATATTCTCGCTTACCGCGAAAGGGAGGTGTTTTTGGTACTTTTTCTCGACAATCAACACCGCGTTATTCGCCATGAGGAGATGTTTGCTGGTACCATTAGCAGCGTAGAAATTCATCCCCGCGAAATTGTTCGCGAGGCGCTGAAGGTTAATGCGGCAGCTATCATTCTGGCGCATAATCACCCGTCCGGCGTGTCTGAACCCAGCGCAATGGACATTCGGGTGACCGAGCAGATAATAAAAGCCTGCCAACTGTTGGGTATTCGTGTGCTTGACCATTTAGTCATAGGTCACGGAGAAACGGTCTCTTTTGCCGAGCGCGGTTGGATATAGAGTTCTTTTTTGAAGATCCTTGAGGATCTTTAGCTGTTCGGGACTTGAGCACTTACGCTACAGAGCGTATACTACGCCACCTTTGAGAATCTTGGGTTTGGCGTTAAGAGCCTATCTCAGCAGGTTTCATACCTGATGAATTGGTTTTTTACCCGACGACAGTGAGTCGGTTCTCAGTGGAGTTTGCTGAGATGGGCTCTAAAAGCCTGACGAGGCGGCCATACCCTATACGAAGCTCGAGCTGATTTGATTTTTGGAGATATAGACATGTCCCGAGTCTGCCAAGTTACTGGCAAGCGCCCGGTGAGCGGTAACAACCGTTCCCACGCAATGAACGCGACCAAACGCCGTTTTCTGCCAAACCTGCACTCACACCGTTTTTGGGTTGAGGCTGAGAAGCGCTTTGTAACTCTGCGCGTATCTGCTAAAGGTATGCGTGTTATTGATAAGAAGGGTATTGAGACGGTCTTGGCCGATCTGCGTACCCGCGGTGAGAAGTATTAAGGAACTGAATCATGGCTAAAGGTGTTCGCGAGAAGATCAAGCTGGTTTCTTCTGCTGGTACTGGTCACTTCTATACCACTACGAAGAACAAGCGCACTAAGCCGGAAAAATTGGAACTGAAGAAATTCGATCCAGTTGTCCGTCAACATGTGATCTATAAAGAAGCTAAAATTAAGTAATTTTAGTGGACTAATAAAAACCCGGCTCCGGCCGGGTTTTTTATTGCCAGTTTTCTGAGTATCCGTACTCTTAGGTATTACCGCGGTTTATCCCGCACGCCTGTCTTGACGTTCTGTAGGAGAAATCATGCCAGAACTGCCCGAAGTGGAAACCAGTCGAAGAGGCATTGAGCCTTACCTTGCCGGACATACCATTGTTCATGCCATAGTGCGTAATTCCCGTCTGCGCTGGCCGGTTTCACAGGAAATCATGGCTCTGAGCGATCAGCCGGTGCTCAGCGTTCAGCGGCGGGCGAAGTATCTGCTTATCGAACTGAAAGCCGGATGGATCATCATCCATCTCGGAATGTCTGGTAGCTTGCGGATGTTGCGTGAAGAGAGCGAGGCGGGGAAACATGATCACGTTGATCTGGTCATGGAAAGCGGCTATGTGCTGCGTTATACCGACCCGCGACGTTTTGGTGCCTGGCTGTGGTGTGAAGATTTAGAGGCCAGTAGCGTACTGGCCCACCTTGGGCCTGAACCGCTGAGTGAGGATTTCTCTGCTGATTATCTGTTTGAGAAATCGCGCAGCAAGAAATCGCCGGTGAAACCCTGGTTGATGGACAATAAAATGGTCGTTGGAGTGGGAAATATCTATGCCAGTGAATCACTGTTTGTCGCCGGTATATCCCCGGAACGCCCTACCAATAGCCTGACATATGATGAAGTGTCATTGCTGGTCGTGACAATCAAAGCGGTGCTTTTACGTTCAATTGAGCAGGGGGGAACTACGCTGCGTGATTTCCTGCAGTCTGACGGTAAGCCGGGGTATTTTGCGCAGGAATTGCAGGTATATGGACGTGCCGGGGAGCCCTGCAGGGCTTGCGGTACGCCGATACTGAGCGTGAAACAGGCTCAGCGAACCACGTTCTTCTGTCCGCAGTGCCAGCGTTGAGCTTAGTCTCAGACTATTTTTTTCAGCAGGGCCTGGGTGATGTTGTCTGGAAGGAAGGGCGTTATGTCACCACCGTGACGCGCCACTTCTTTCACTAATGATGAAGAGATAAATGACCACTCTTTTGACGGCATCATGAATACGCTTTCCAGCGTAGGCATGAGATGCCGGTTCATATTCGCCAACTGCATCTCATATTCGAAATCAGATACTGCCCGCAGGCCTCTGACCAATACGGTTGCATTATGGTCTTTGGCAAAAGTGGCCATGAGGTCGCTAAAGCCGATGACTTCAACGTTGTTGAGATGAGAGATGGCGTCTGTTGCCAGCGCAACACGTTCGTCTAGCGAGAACAGAGGCTTTTTGCTGGGGCTGGCGGCGATCGCCAGAATCACGTGATCAAACATCAATGCCGCACGGGTGACCAAATCCAGATGACCATTCGTCATTGGGTCGAAGGTGCCGGGATAAATTGCCTTAGTGCTCATGGTGGCTCACTTCTGCAGTTGGTGACTCAGCGCCCACAGGGCGGCATATTTGTTAAAGGTATATTGCGCGTTGACGCCTGCCAGGATCAAACCTTGTTTCCCATCGAGAAAGCCCGTTCGCAGTACCCAGGTTTTAAAAAATGCGCCAAAGGTATGGCTGAGAATGGAGAAAAAGCTACAGCGACGTCCTTGTTGATGACGTTGTTGCGCCCATGCCTCGGCATAATTCAGCTGTTTTCGCTGAAATTCGAAGAAATTACGGCAAGTTAGATGCTGCAGATCACCTTTCAGGGCAATGATCTTTGCGCGACCGGTTTCCAGTGATTCATGAACCAGATCATCATTGAAATGAAAATGCGCGGCACTGTAGAGACGGTTAACGCGATCAGGATACCAGCCGCTGTGGCGCATAAAACGGCCCAGGAACAAATTGAGTCGGCCCAGGCTGTAAACGGTATGGTGACTGATAGAGGGTAAGGCTGATTCTATCGACTGACGCAGTTCCGGCGAAACACGTTCGTCCGCATCGATCATCAAAATTACGTCGCCAGTTGCATAGCGTTGTGCGAGTTGTCGTTGTTTTCCAAAGCCCTGCCAGTCGAGGTTTTGGTAAAACTTCGCTCCAAACTGCTCAGCTATCTCTTTTGTGGCATCGGTGCTGCCGGAGTCGAGCACGATAATTTCATCTGCCCAGGAAACAGAGCGAAGACAATCAGTCAGCAGATCCGCTTCGTTGCGAGTGATCAGAACCACCGAAAGGCGTTTTTTTTCGTTCATCAGTGGCTCCGTTGCGGCAGATAAGGCTCCAGCAAGTGCAGAAGACGCTGTAAGGCGCCCTGATTCTGGCGAAGTACTTCAACGGCATGGCGACCATAATAGAGTCGATAGTCTTCATCAGTCAGCAACGTGGAAATTTCTTTTACCAGAGATGTGGCATCTGTGACGGTGATCAGCCCATCGGCCTTGGCCAGTTTGGCGCAAATATCTTTGAAGTTTATTGTATGCGGCCCCATTAGTACTGGAATTGCATGGGCAGCAGCTTCCAGAGGATTATGTCCTCCGCGCTCCACCAGACTTCCCCCCACAAATGCCAGGTCGGCAATACCATACAGAAGCATTAGCTCGCCCATGGTGTCACCGACCACCACCTGCGTTGCCGCAGAAGGGACTTCACCAGTGCTGCGCTGGATAAAGGTGAGACCTGTTTTTTGTGTTAACTCGCGTGCCACAGCGAAGCGCTCGGGATGACGAGGCACCAGAATCAGCAACAGGTTAGGAAAAGATCTCAGCAGCGTTTTATGTGCTTCAAGCAGCAATGTTTCTTCGCCTTCGTGGGTGCTAGTCGCAATCCATACCTGACGCCGCGATGCCCACTGGCTGCGTAGCGCAATGGCTTTAGCTGCCAGTTCTGGCGTCACTGAGATGTCAAACTTCAGGCTGCCGGTGACGGCGAGTTGATTGCGTTTAAGACCAAGCGAAATGAAGCGAGCGCCATCTTCTTCATTTTGCGCGGCAATCAGCGTGATGCGTTGCAAAATCTTACGGATGAATTCGCCAAGTTTTTTATACCCTTTAGCTGAGCGCTCCGACAGGCGTGCATTGGCGATCACTAAAGGAATTTCGCGCTTATGCAATGCACTGATCAGGTTAGGCCACAGCTCTGTTTCCATGATGATAACGAGCTTGGGGTTCACCTGATCGAGGAAACGGTTAACCGAACCAACCAGATCATAAGGCAGATAGACATGGTGTACATCTTTGCCGAAAGCTGACTGCACGCGCTCAGAACCCGTCGGGGTCATCGTTGTGACAGTGATGGGTAATGAAGGATAGCGGTGACGTAGCGCACGTACCAGCGGGATAGCCGCCAGGGTTTCGCCAACCGAAACGGAATGCAGCATGATACCGCCAGGAACGACTTTTCCTTTGCAAAAGCCATAGCGTTCAGCCCAGCGTTTACGGTAGGCGGGTGATTTTCGGCTACGTAAAAGTAAACGGATCCAGATAAGGGGCTGAATAAGGTATATCAGTACGGTATACAGCGTTTGCAACATAACATCCGTAATAATCTAGAGTAGAACTAGGATTCTAAGTATTTAGCCCTGCCATGTCTAACAGTGTCTTGTACATAACAGGCCAGAAAGAGCCATCGCTATCTGCAAAAGACAGATACTGACCTTTAACCACAAGTTGTCTGCGACTGTGAGCACAAACGACGGCTCGATTGAGCCACCGTTATCGCTGTGAATATTTGAGTGACAAACCGGGAGTCTCCTTCTGTCCATAAGCTTTATTAAGTTTATCAAGGATAGTACTATTCCATTGAGGGAAGGGTGGCCGCCTGACATCACTATCAACGTGAGTGATGAGAAAATAATGATGATTTTGATGGAACTATGATGAAAAATATATTGATTATTCGACGAGATAATATTGGTGATTTAGTCTGTACCACGCCACTTATCGAAGGCGTAAAAAAAGCCTATCCCGATGCTAATGTCTATTTGTTGATTAATTCGGTCAGCCAGGATGTCATTAGGAATAATCCCCACATTCATCGTACTTATGTTTATAAGAAAGCTAAGCACCGTGCAAAGAATCAGACAGCGCTAGGCGTATATTTGGAACGGGCTGCAATTTTTATAAAATTGAGAGCTATTCGGTTCGATGCTGCAATTCTTGCTAACCCCACTCCTTGTAAATATAGTTTAAGAATGGCTCGCATGGCCGGTGTGAAAAATATTATTGGCGCGGATTTAGGAGATAAGAATATCACATCGCCTTATTCTGAAAAAGATTTTTCAGGGAAGCATCAGGTTGAGAAGACATTCAGTTATATAAAATCTATTACGCAAGATAATATCACTATTCCCGACGTTAACGTTTTTCCTGACTCAGATGAACTTCTCTTGGCTAAGCAAAAGCGTGAGAGATTATTACCCGGCTGTGACGACATTTACGGTGTGCACATCAGTAGTCGCAGTCCTAAGCGGCGTTGGTCCCTTGAGTATTATGCGGAAATTATTCAGCGCATGACGGTCGGAAATCATCGAGGTGTTTTGATCTTCTGGTCACCGCAGGGAACATTATCTCCTGATGATATTGGTGATCAGGCCCGTGCCGAAGAACTGATTAAACTCTGTGCGAATGAAAGAGTGGCGCTTTACCCCACGGCTTCCGTACGTGAGCTCATTGGCGGGTTTGCACAATGTAATACGATACTTTGTAGCGATGGTGGTCAAATGCATTTGGCATCGGCACTGCAAAAGAACCTGGTGGTGTTTTTTGGTGATACCGATCCCGATGCATGGCATCCGTGGTCAGGCCAATATAGGATAATGCAAACGCCTAGCGGTGAATGTATGGATATTTCCGTCGATGAAGTTTGGGACTCACTCCTGAGCATCAAATAAAGAAAAGGCGGGTTATCCGCCTTTTCTTATCTGTTATTAGCAATTCATGAGAGCTTTATATTTTTCGCAAATATAGCTGATCTCGTAAATTTTGAGCAAATCTTTGTCAATAACGGGTGGGTTATTATAAACTTCAATTATTTTCTGGCTCAGTGAATCGGCATTGACCTCTGCCAGTCCGCGGTGCATTCCTGTATTTTCCAGTATCTCTATCGGCCCGCCAGGGCAGGCTGTACTGACAATAGGTGTTCCGCAGATGAGTGACTCTACCAGGACATTCCCAAACCCCTCACTATCAGAACTCATGATGAGTTGTTTTGCATGTTTAATATAGGGGAAAGGATTGGCTTTAAAACCGGCGAATATTACGCGATCGTCAATCCTGAGTTTCGTCGCGAGTGCCTTGATTTCATCAATATAGCTTTCATTTCCGGTGCCAATTAATACCAGAGGAACTTGCAAGCCGCTTTTCGCATAGGCTTCAAGGAGACGGTCATGCCTCTTCTGAATATGGAACCGTCCTACATGCAGCAAATATTCCTGGCCCGCCATGTCGCAAGGATGACTCGCTAACTCCTCTATTTCCACAATGTTAAAAGGATTGTTAATCACTTTTAAATGACGAGGGCTGGCCAGGATATTCCTTTCTAAATCTACTCCCACTGCTTTTGAAACGGCGACAATATTCTTATTTTGATAAACACTTGCCATTTTTCGACGTTTATTCCAGCGATCCCATCCTTTTCTGTGGCCTAAATAGGTCGTGGAAAGTATGCCGTGGATGCAAAACCACAGGCGATCAGAGGAATAAATGTGGCTTTTTCTTACTATTCGATCTGTTTTATGCAAGTTTGATAAAATTAAATCAAAACGGCCCTGCTCATTTTCGATTTCCAATACGGCTTTATCAAGTTGTTTTCCCCTGCGTGAAAGTTCGGTGAGTTTTCTCCAGGGTGTTCGCGAGTTATCTGCCACAACTTTATAATTTAAATTCTCAGGGATCGAGTAATCGCAAACATCTCGCAGAGAGATAAGCGTGACATTAATTCCGACATTGTGCATCCCCTGACATAATGTCAACACCACTTTCTCTGCGCCACCGCCGGGTAAGCCATCAATAATGATTAAGATACGCATAGTTATTCCAATATTTTTTTGTAGAGCTCAATGAGCTGTCTGGATAGGCGCGCCGGTGTTTCTTCTATAATTCTGGCTCTGGCCAACGTAAACATCTTTGAACTTAATAAATCGCAAGGAAGGGCGCGAATAGATTCTGCCAAATGAGGTATATCAAGAGCATCACAGACAAAGCCATTCTCACCCTGAACAATAAACTCTGAACCGCCACAGGTTTTACTGGTAATAACCGGTAACCCACATGACATGGCTTCTAAAATAACGTTTGGAAAGGGGTCGTAAAGTGTTGGGAGCAATAATCCATCTGCTGCCTGGTAAAAGGGTAACGTTTGTTTCTGCACACCGGCAAAACGGACTCTTCCTGCACAACCCAACGTATTTGCCAACGTACGATAGCGTTTTTCATCTTTATCTTGCCCGACAACCAGCAGGAAACTGTCTGTCAATGCAACCGCGCGGATAGCGGCTTCTAAGCCTTTTCTTTCAAAGCCGGAGCCAACAAAAATGAGGCAATGTGCGTTTAGAGGAATATCAAACTGCTGACGGAGTTGGTGACGCAGTGATTCCGTCGCGGGTAAAAATTTTTGATTATCAATTGCGTTGTAGATGACCGTAATTTTTTCATCAGGTACGCCAAAGTCGGCCATGATTTCGTTTTTAATCATTTGAGCATTACAAATCACCGCTTTGAGTTCGGGTGCAGCATACATTTCTTGCTCGGCCCGCATGATATAGCGGTGAAATTTGTCCGCCATCAACAGCTTACTGCGCCATTTGGGCATAACGCGGCTGCGTTGTAATAGCCAGCGTCGATGGACGCCATCACCTGCACGATAGATATCGCAACCGGCAATGCGTTCATGGCTTTGCACAATATCGAATTTTTCTTTCTGCCAAATCTGACGTGCGCTGTTGGCGAAGCCACGCTCACGGCTAACTCGCCCCCATTTCACTGGGTCACAGAGGTGAATATGCCAGTCAGGATTCCTGTCTCCTTGCCATTCGCGCGTGATAACACTCAAATCCAGATCCTGACCCTCAAGGGCTTCCAGAGCACGAGATACAAAACGCTCTGCACCACCGTCAGGTCGGTATTTTTGGCGAACGAGCGCCAGTCTGAAATGTTTCATGGCAATAATTCTCTCGCTGCATCGATGACAGGTTGGACAGGGATCGCATCAAGGTAGCGTTCAGATGTATGGGTGTCGATGGCATCGGGGTCGGGCAGTTCGCAGAAATCACCGGCCCAAATAACGGTGCCAACAGCCTGCCATGGTGACCAGAAGACCCGTTTTGAAGGGCCAAATAATGCCACCAGAGGGGTTTTTAACGCAGCTGCCATATGCATCGGCACGGAATCAACGCCAATAAATAAGGCGGCTCTGTCTATCAGCGCTGCCAACTGTCGCAACGTTAACTTCCCGGCAAAAGAGAAAACCTGTTCTTCAGGACAGAGAGAGAGTATGCGTTCAACCATCTTCAGCTCGTTCTCTGCGGGGCCGCTGGTGAGGATCACGCTGACCCCTTCAGCCCGCAAAGCCGTGATTGTCTCGGCCATCTTTTCATCTGTCCAGCATTTAAAAAACCAGCGAGAAGTAGGTTGTACGACGACGAAATTACCCGTGACATTACTGCCGATGAGGAGTTGCTCTATTTTTGACCTGTCATCGGTTGAGTAGCTCATTGTGACCTGATTCACCTGCGGGTTAATTTCCAGCGGAGTGAGTATTGAGAGGTTCTGCTCTACCGTATGCAGCGTGTTGTGATTTGAAACATCGACCAAATCGGTATGGCAGTATTGCCATAGCTTGCCCTTGCGCTTTGGAAAATTAAAACCAATTCTGACAGGAGCCCCGGTGAGCTTCGTGACCAAAGCGCTTCTCCATTGATCGGCCAGATTAATCACCAAATCATATTTTCGGGAAATCAGCCGCTTCACCAACTGCGTTTCGTTGCGCATGTGGGCAAGTTTGCCTTGTTTCTTCCAGGTACGGTCAATGGTAAACAACGTTGTGAGCAACGGGTTACTCGCCAGCATTTCCCGGGTTTCAAGGTACATCAGCATGTCAATCTCAGCGTCAGGGTAATGCGCTTTTAATGTACTGATGACCGGTGTGGTCAGCAACATGTCCCCGTGATGTCGCAGCTTAATGATGAGAATACGCCCTGGGGGCGAAACGGATTTTTGAGTGGAAGCGTTTGTCATCATTCATCACTGTCTGAGAAATCAAACTCTGATTCTAAAGGAGCGTGGAGGATGTGGCTATACTTCGACGCCTTTCTTGCCTTGTGCATGGAAATACCAAAGAATAGGCAACAAACCGTGTTACACGTTGTCCAATTCGATTCCTGCCTTTCTCTGCGTTATACGGGGTTGTTGTGTTTAAACCGACAACTGGCAGCTGAATTCAATGAATTTCTATCAGGCAAGTTTTATGACAAAACCCGCATTTATCATCACTATTGATACCGAAGGCGACAACCTTTGGCAGAACCATAAGGAGATCCTGACAGAAAACACGCGTTTTCTGCCCAGATTCCAAACTCTCTGCGAAAAATATGGCTTTAAACCGGTTTATCTCACTAACTATGAGATGGCGAGCGATGCCCAATACGTCGAGTTTGCGCGCGATGTGATAGCGCGAGGCCAGGGTGAAGTGGGTATGCACCTTCACGCCTGGAACAGTCCTCCTCTTTCCCCTCTGACAGAAGATGACTGGCGTCATAAGCCTTACCTGATTGAGTTTCCCCGGGAGCAGATACGCGCAAAATTCGCATATATGACCCGGCTACTTGAAGATACCTTCCAAACGAAAATGTTAAGCCACCGTGCAGGGCGCTGGGCGCTTGATGAATACTATGTCTCTTTATTGCTTGAATTTGGATATCAGGCCGACTGCTCTGTGACGCCAAAAGTGAACTGGCAATCTTCTCCGGGTGCGCCTAAGGGAAAGGGGGGGACGGATTATCGTCATTTTCCGTCAAATGCCTATTTCATTGACCCGGAAAATATTGCTCAATCAGGTCATTCCAGCCTGCTCGAAGTGCCGATGAGTATTCAGTACAAGTACCCTGGCTGGGTAAACTGCCTGAAACAGCGCGTAAATACCCTGCGGGGGAAAACGCGGCCTCATTCTGTGCACTGGTTACGACCGTCCGGAGGCAATGCTGAGAGTATGCAGAAGGTGGCGGCGAAGAGCCTGGCCGAAGGACATGATTTCGTGGAGTTTATGTTGCACTCTTCCGAGTTCATGCCAGGCGGCAGCCCGACATTTAAGACGCAAGAGGATATTGAAGGATTATATCGGGACCTGGAACGTCTGTTTAAATGGCTTAGCGAACGCACTGTCGGTATGACACTGTCGGAATATTATCAGACGAAAGTGAATCAAGATGTCTAAAAAATGGAAAGTTAAGTTATCCAATTGGTTTCTACGTCGCTATGCTGCCAAACATGGCAGATTGCTTGATAAATCGACACTCAATAGTCAGACCCATCTTGAAAGCATCGTTATTTACTCTACGACAGCATTGGGTGATTTTATGTTTAATACGCCTGCGATCCGTGCGGTTAGACAGCGATATCCTGATGCCTATATCACTCTGGTTGCGCATAAAAAAAATCAAGAACTGGTCGATAATGGTATTTATTATAACCGTGTCGTTTATTGGGATAATAAAGTGAAGTCCCTTCCGGTGCTGGTTAAATCTCTGAAAGAACACCAGCCTGAGTTAGCCTTGATTCTGCATTCACATCTTCCTTACGATGTGATCAGTGCCGTCATGTCTGGTGTTAAATATATCATCAGAGATAATTACATGAATGGCATTAGCGGGATGGAGGAGTGGTTGTCTAATTATGTCTTCAACTACTACGGGCATTTTGTTCGGCGTAAACTTGAACTCGTCAATATATTAGGTTGCGACAGTTCTGATGTTTCGATGGAAATTCCCTCACCCTTTCAGGCCGGAATAAAAAATCCAGAGTATACCGTTATTGGTATGCAAATCGGTGCATCGACTGAGTCACGTTGTTGGCCCGTAGCTCATTATGTAAAACTTGTGGATTATTTATCCAGTCATCATCCCGCTGTTCGCATCGTATTGATTGGTGGTGGGACAGATATTGCTCGCGTAGAAGCCATGTTACAGCAGGTTTCCGCAACATCACGGGGGATTATTGAAAATAAGATTGGGAAAACTGGCTTACAGCAATTGATCACGCTGATCGATGGTTTTGATTGTTTGGTGACGGGTGACACGGGGCCATTGCATCTTGCTGTTGCCGTTAAAACAAAAACCATCAGTTTGTTCGTGACTGCGGATTCACGATCAACTGGGCCAATCCAGAATACAGAACTACATCGCATTATTCAGGTTTCCCGAACGGGGTATACTCTTCCTCTGGAAGCAATAAGTCCGATGGGGGTGATTACGCCAGAGCGTGTTTATTCGGAATTGGCTAGCCACGTCGATATCGCGCATGAGCAAAATCATGCTTTGGGTTGAGGATTATCTTATTTTTAAGACTGAATTTATTTTTGAGATGTAAGTATCCAAAAGTGGATACTTCATCTGAAAATGTCTTTTGCGGGACATCGACGTATTCTTACAAAGTTTTGCTGCTAACTTAAAGAGTTCCACGGTGGTCGGTGAATAGTAATAATAACCGTGAATCTTCTTGGTCATCTTCTTTACTTCTATGAAGCAATTCTCGATCATTGGGGCAACTAATTTCGCCATTTCTGCGTCATTTTCATGCGTTTTAATAAAGTAGATCATTTTATACATGGCGAAAAGAATATCTTCGATGTCTTTATTTTTAATGTTTCTGGTTATACCCTGATGATTATTACGATAGAAGTAGAGTTGTTGATCAATATGAGCAATCTTCTTGGTTTTGAAGTACTGGAATGGCGTGAAAATAACGTCCTCGTATCGACGACCTTTCACGAATTTATCACCTTTTAATAACTCTCGTCTAAATATCCTGCTCCATAAATGCCAGTTGGAACGTTCAAAAATAGGTTTCAGACAATCAATTTCGGAATCTTTAAAATCATAAGGCGTTAAGTTTGCATTCTTACAGGCTTCCTCAATAGGAGGAAATTCATCAAACTCTAAAAAGTTAAAATCAATAATATCAAACTCACCGTTACGCAGATACGGTGCCAGCGTTGAGTAGTAAGCAGGGCTAAGAATGTCATCACCGTCTAAAAAGGTAACATAAATACCGCTCGCTTTCTGCAACCCCACGTTACGTGTTTCAGCAATACCCTGATTGACCTGGCTGATGAACACAATATGTTGAAAATGCAGCTGCCCGAGATAATCTCCAACCAGAGCTTTGGAACTATCATCAGAACCATCATCGATGATGATTACCTCCACTTCATCACTAATTTGTTCAAATAATGACTGTAAAGCCACAATAATGAATTTTTCATTATTGTGAAAAGGAACAATGATCGACAGCAGCGGCTGCTTAGGGGTTTGCATTATTCTGATTGTCCGCAATCTGAACAGTGGTGGCGGTATGTTTACCGATTAATACGCTTAAAATGACAGCAATGCCGAATATGCCGGTAGCTTCAGAACTGAAGAACAACACGTCGCTTAAGCCATAAGTAATGATAGTTATGGTCATGGCAAGCAGCGCTGTATTCTTTTGTGATCTTAATGACAACCAGAGTAAAGACAGATATAAAGCAATCAATAGCAAACCTCCCCAGATCCCACGTAATGAATAGGTATCAACCAACTCATTATGCATATGTATGGTGGTATAAGGTAAGACGCCCGCAAGTAAGGGGTTTTTAGCCACTAATGTGCTGATCTCATTTCCTCTTTGCTCTGCCGATTGTCCGAAAAGGTGTTGATTACCGACAAGGGTGCCAGCTTTAGACATTGAGATTCTGGAACCAACGGAGTTTTCCCTTGAGGTGTGAATATCAGATAGGGTACTCATGTCGATTTTAAACTCTTCAATGCGATTGTCGATAATTTTTTTTAGAAAGAACCCACTCAAAAAAAGTAATGCTATCATCGACAAACAAGAAATATATTTCTGCTTTTTGGTTATATCTTTATCAACAAGAAACATAATAATACTAATAATGGGGAATGCGAGAATGGCCGCCCTGGTTTGCGTATGGATGATTGCAATATAGCTTACTGTAAAGCCCAGAGCGAACAGGATGATACGATGTTTCTTACTAACATGAAGCAGCGTGTAAATCATCAGCAGATCAACCGCGGTGATGATATACGCAGCAATGGTCGCGCGATCAAAATTCAACTCACTACGTGAAATTCCTTGCGTAACCCCTTGATAAATAATATACAAATTGACTGACGCACCTAGTAATAATAATGCAGGCTTGATAAGCCGGGAGAAGTTAATTGGCTCATTAAGTGCAATTAACAGCACAAAGCCTGTAGCGACAAGTAATTTTCCTGTGACCATAAAAGCGCGATAAAGATTGATATATTCCCCTGGCTGTTTATATGCAGCAACCCATAGAATACTCCCGAGCCCTACAGCAACAAAAAGGAGTGGTGCCCAAAGCAGATCGATTCTTTTGGTGTAGTATTTTGGATTGAATATTAATGCAATAAAAGCCACATAGCTGGTAACGAAGAAAACATTTCGGCCCTGACTCCAGTTAAAGGAGATAGTAACAAAACTGACTAAGCACCCTAAATAGATAAGGTAGCTAAATAGCGGATGGGGCGTTTCTCTTCTGAACATTAACAGTCATTCCAATGAGTTTATCGAGATGCGACACAACGGGTTAAAATCTCTTCAAATTGTGCTTTAAACGAAGCGTAATTGAGACCTTCAGTCGTTAACTTGTGCGCATTTTCACGCATGCGCTGATAATTATCATTCTGCATGAGCTGCTCGACAGCATGTGCGCAGTCAATGGGGCAAAGCAGCCGTGGCTTAACCAACTGGTCCTGGATAGGATCGTAGACGTCGTAAGGGAAGTCGACATGTACACCCGTCTGTTTTTCATGCGCTTCAATACTGATTTTTGGCACTAAACCTATCCCGCACTCTTTATCTTTTACTGCCTCGGGTTGCCCATCAACCAGCGGGAAAATCACCGGTACGCCGTAGTAAAGGGACTCCACGCAAGATAAGCCAAAAGGTTCGGTCACTGGTGTACTCATGTACACATCGGTTCGGTTGAAAAAGTCAGCGACATTCTCTTGAAAACCCGTAAAAGTCACGTGACCACTTAATTCTAGTTTTTCTGTCAGAGCTTCAAAAAGCTGCCGATCGGGCCCTTTTCCAGCAACCTCCAGATGCACCTTATGCCCACGTTGAATCAGCTCTTTCATCATGAGTAATGAAACGCTGATCCCTTTTAAGGAGACTAATCTGGATGCGGTGCCAATGCGCAGCGTTTCTGGTAATACTTTGGGTTCATAGGTGATGCCCGGTGGTGTTTGTATGCGATTGGGCAAAACTTCAACAGCTAAAGGCAAATTGAAGCGCAGCTCCATGACTCGCTTTGATGCCCATGATGCCGATATAACCCCATCAAGCATGGCGAAAAAGCCCAATGTTTTACTGTTTTTAGGGTAACGCCATGAACATCCGTGGTCGTAATAGACCAATTTTCCGCGCGTCGGTTTTGCGGCCAGCACGGGCACTAAATCCCAAACGATAATGATGTCTGCGTTAGCTTTTTCAATTTTGCGTTTCAACACAAATTTACGCAAGAACTGCGGGTAACGTGTTGAAAAAGCATTTAATAGTCGATTGGCGTAAGTGATTTTTTTACCCGCAAGCTTTTTCTCAATCTCACTGCCGACCTGGCTATTGATGCACAAAATCACATTGGTATTATCGGTATCATCTTTGATGTATTGCAGAAAAAGACGTTCAACTCCGCCCATTTTCTCTAAGTTAATAACATGCAATTTTTTCATTGAAGTACCTTTTCTAACGCCTCGTAAACGGATGCTGGAGCAATACTGGCCATATTTTTATCATCAGCAATCAGTGACTGCTGATTCCTCCCATATCCTCCAATTAAACCCGGATCTGTCGGGCCATAGAGCGTGATATTGGGGCGGTCGAGTGCTGCGGTTAGGTGGCTAAGGCCGGTATCAACCGACACAACCGCTCTGGCACCGGCCAACATCTCTGCGACCTGTTGCAGGCTGAGCTTTGGCTGAACCTCAACATAATCAAACCCCTCGGCGAGCCTCATAGCCCGCTGATATTCATGTTCAGCACCCCAGGGGAGTTTAATACGTATGCCGCTGCCTTCGAGTGATCCTATCAGCTCGCGCCAGTGGTTCTCCGGCCAGTGCTTGTCAGCACGGGTCGTGGCATGCAGAAAGACCAGATATTGGTTGGCATCTGCCGGAAGCTGCGACAAAAAGCGCGAAGCAATGGCGTAATCACCCTGGGTTGAGGGTTTTTCATAGCCCAAACTTTTTGCGAAAAGCTCACGCGTACGCTCAACAGCATGCTGCTTCTTGTCGATGTCGTAACGCTGATTAAAGAACCAGCTGGCGAAAGGCTCGCGAGCACTTCTCGCATCCTGACCGTGTTTTTTACCTTTAGCTACGCGGGTGATCAGCGCGGCACTTTTAATCAGACCCTGGGCATCAATGACTGCGTCATAGCTGCGGGACTGCAATTCTCTTTTAAAGTCGCAGCGTTGCTGGCGGGTTTCAGAACCAAACCAGTTTTTCCGCCAGCGGCGAATAGCCACGGGGATCACTTTGTCCACTGCCGGATGCCAGCTTGGGATCTGTACGAAGCCTTCTTCAACCACCCAGTCAAACGAGATGCCGGGGATGGCATTCATGGCATCGGTTAAGGCCGGAAGCGTATGCAGAACATCGCCCATAGACGACGTTTTGACGATCAATACCCGCATTACCGCTCCTCTTCTGCTACTAAAAGTTGTGACAATTCGTGATAAACCTGATCGGGTTGAATATCGATCAGGCTTTGATGATAGCCCTGCTCAGCATCGCCTTTACGGACCTTATGGTAACCCGTGATAAGGCGAATGACTTTGGCATGTTGACTCAGCGGTGGCGTAAAGTCCGGGCTGCTGGGTCCATAAAGCGCGACCAGTGGCTTATTCAGCGCTGCGGCAACGTGCATCAGGCCTGAGTCATTACTGACCACCGCATGACAAGCGGCGATAAGCACAACGGCTTGATCCAACGACGTTTTCCCTGCCAGGTTCATGCAAAGTGGTTGAGCCTGCTCTGTCAACGACAGGCGGATATCTTCGCCCGCAGGGTGATCTTTGGCTGAGCCGAAAAGAATAACCTGATAACCCTCGGCAATCAGCTTTTGCGCTAATGCCGCATAGTGATAATGCGGCCAGCGCTTGGCGGGGCCAAACTCTGCACCGGGGCAGAAGCCAATGATCGGGCGGGAAGCCGGAAGTGAAAACTGTGCGCTGATGGCCGCAATCTCACTTTCTGTTACCCGCAATTGCGGCCAGAGCAGCGGTTCGGGTAAATCAGTGGCAGACTTTATTTTTCCTGCTTCGTAGGCCAGCGCCACATAGCGCTGAACCATCAGAGGAAAAGCCTGTTTATCCAGCACGCGCAGATCGTTAAGCAAGCCATAGCGCATCTCGCCGCGCCAGCCGGTACGTTGGGGAATGTTGGCAAAGAAAGGTACCAGCGCCGACTTGAAAGAGTTTGGCAGTACGAAAGCACGCTGATAATGGCTGGCGCGTAACGAGATCCCCAAACGGCGTCGCTCACCTAACTCCAGAGCGCCGTGGCCCAGAGGCATGGGCAGTGCGCGGCTGACTTCCGGCATTCTGTCGAGCAAAGGCCGGCACCACGCAGGCGCCATGACATCAATGTCTGCCGCTGGCTCAATGGCCTTAATGGTGCGGTAAAGACTTTGCGACATCATCATGTCGCCCACCCAGGAAGGGCCAATGACCAGCATTTTCATTCCGTAAACATCCCTCAGCTAACGCCTAATACTTTACTCAACGCGCGATTATACGGCGCGGTTAAGCCAGGCCATGTACTCAGCTACGCCTTCAGCCACGGTTTTGAACGGTTTGTCATAACCCGCAGCACGCAGGGCTGACATATCAGCCTGCGTAAAGGACTGATAGCGGCCTTTCAGTTTTTCAGGGAAGGGAATGGTTTCGATATGGCCAGTTTTGTGGTGTGTGATCACCGCTTCGGCGACGGCCTGGAAGGACTCTGAACGGCCTGTCCCGCAGTTGAAAATACCGGAAACACCGTTTTGCCAGAACCACAGATTGACCGCTGCCACGTCACCGACGTAGATAAAATCACGCTTAAAGCCTTCGCTGCCTGCGAACAGTTTTGGATTCTCACCGGCATTGATCTGGTTGTTCAGATGGAAAGCTACGCTTGCCATGCTGCCTTTATGGCCTTCACGCGGACCATAAACGTTGAAGTAACGGAAACCACAAATTTGCGACTCAGCCTGCGGCAGAATGTCACGCACATACTGGTCAAACAGGAATTTGGAGTAGCCATAAACGTTCAGCGGTTGTTCATATTTACGGTCTTCAACAAAGCTGATGCTCTGGCTGCCATAGGTCGCAGCGGATGAAGCGTAAAGGAAAGGAATACCGCGATCTAAACAGAAATGCAGAATATCCTTCGAGTACTGATAATTGTTATCCATCATGTACTTGCCATCCCACTCGGTCGTGGATGAACAGGCACCTTCATGGAAAATAGCGTCGATTTCACCAAGGTCATCGCCCGCGACAATACTGGCAATGAAATCTTCTTTGTCACAGTAATCCGCGATATCCAGATCGACAAGATTGACGAACTTGGTGCCGTCTTTCAGGTTATCAACCACTAAAATATCGCGGTATCCCATCTCATTAAGAGATTTAATGATGTTGCTGCCGATAAAACCAGCGCCGCCAGTGACGATTATCATGGGACTCACCTTTAATTATTTAGAAAATCACGCACCATGCGTGACTTATACCGTTGGCAATAGCATAACACTTCATTATGCAGGCCACATTGGGAAGCTATCCGATAAGTCGTATTCTTGTGTATCAGAACTTAAGGCGTGAACTATGCTGCAAAACGAAGATATTCTGGCGGCTTCCCTCGTTATTCCTTAGGTGGATTAGTAATGTATCTGACGAATGAGTCATTTTCAGGAGATAACGTTATGTCCGCTTCGTTTTATCGCCAGTTGGAAGAAGATCTCGATCAGGCACGTGCTGATGGTCTGTTTAAAGAAGAGCGAATTCTCACTTCTGCTCAACAGGCGAAGATCACCGTGGCCGGAGGGCAGCCGGTCATCAATTTTTGCGCCAACAATTACCTCGGCTTAGCCAATCATCCAGAACTTATCGCCGCCGCTAAAGCGGGCCTCGATAGCCACGGCTTTGGTATGGCTTCAGTGCGCTTTATCTGCGGAACGCAGGATACTCACAAAGAGTTGGAGAGCCGTCTGGCAGATTTCCTCTGCATGGATGATGCGATCCTCTACTCCTCCTGCTTTGACGCCAACGGTGGCCTGTTCGAAACCTTACTCGGCGCCGAAGATGCCATTATTTCTGATGCGCTCAACCATGCGTCGATTATCGACGGTGTGCGTTTATGTAAAGCTAAACGCTACCGCTATGCCAATAACGACATGGCTGAACTCGAAGCTTGTTTAGAAAAAGCCAAAGCCGAAGGCGCGCGACACATTCTGGTGGCTACCGATGGCGTGTTTTCTATGGATGGCGTTATCGCCAACCTGGGCGCTATCTGCGACTTGGCCGAACGTTACGATGCACTGGTGATGGTGGATGATTCCCACGCCGTCGGTTTTGTCGGCGAACACGGTCGCGGTACGCATGAATATTGCGACGTGATTGGGCGGGTCGACATTCTGACCGGTACGCTCGGCAAGGCGCTGGGCGGGGCTTCCGGCGGTTATACCGCTGCGCGAAAAGAGGTCATCGACTGGCTGCGCCAGCGCTCCCGTCCTTATTTGTTCTCCAATTCTCTCGCTCCGTCGATTGTTAGCGCCTCGCTGAAAGTGTTGTCGATGCTGGAGGAGGGTAGTGAACTGCGCCAGCGCCTGATGCACAATGCACAACTGTTCCGCGAAAAAATGACCGCCGCCGGCTTTACTCTGGCAGGTGCCGATCACGCAATTATTCCGGTCATGTTGGGTGACGCCAAACTGGCGCAAGAGTTTGCCACGTTGTTGCAACACGAAGGTATCTACGTCACCGGCTTCTTCTTCCCGGTGGTGCCAAAAGGTCAGGCGCGTATCCGTACCCAGATGTCAGCGGCGCACAGCACAGCACAAATCGAACAGGCAGTGGACGCCTTCACCCGCATTGGTAAAAAGCTTGGCGTCATTGCCTGAGGAAGTTGCATGAAAGCGTTAGCAAAATTAAAGCGTGAAGAAGGCATCTGGATGACCGATGCGCCGGTGCCTGAACTGGGCCATAACGATCTGCTGATTAAAATCCGTAAAACCGCGATTTGTGGTACCGACGTACATATCTATAACTGGGATGAATGGTCGCAAAAAACCATTCCGGTACCGATGGTGGTTGGGCATGAATATGTGGGTGAAGTGGTCGGTATTGGCCAAGAAGTTAAAGGTTTTACAGTTGGTGATCGCGTTTCAGGCGAAGGGCACATCACGTGTGGACACTGCCGTAACTGCCGCGGTGGCCGTACCCATCTGTGCCGTAATACGCAGGGCGTGGGAGTGAACCGGCCAGGTGCTTTTGCCGAATATCTGGTACTGCCAGCTTTTAACGCCTTCAAAATCCCCGACAATATTTCTGACGATTTGGCGGCGATTTTTGATCCGCTGGGTAATGCGGTCCATACCGCGCTCTCCTTTGATTTGGTTGGTGAGGATGTATTGGTGTGCGGTGCGGGGCCGATTGGTATTATGGCGGCGGCGATATGTAAACACGTCGGTGCTCGGCACGTTGTTATTACCGACATGAATGAGTACCGTCTGGATCTGGCGCGTAAAATGGGCGTTACCCGCGCGGTGAACGTGAAAAATGAAAATCTCGAGCAGGTCATGGCTGAACTGGGTATGACCGAAGGGTTTGATGTGGGTCTGGAAATGTCCGGTGCGCCGCCGGCCTTCCGTACCATGCTCAATGCCATGAATCACGGTGGCCGTATTGCGTTGCTGGGTATCCCGCCATCGGATATGTCGATCGACTGGAATCAGGTCATCTTCAAGGGGCTATTTATTAAAGGGATTTATGGCCGCGAGATGTTTGAAACCTGGTACAAGATGGCGGCCCTGATACAGTCCGGTCTGGATCTCACGCCGCTGATCACTCATCATTTCTCTATCGACGATTTTCAGAAAGGCTTCGATGCGATGCGTTCCGGCCAGTCGGGTAAAGTGATCCTCGACTGGCAGTAAACGCTGGTGTAGAAAAGCTAAAGTGTGCGGAAACAATAAAGGCCAGCATTGATGCTGGCCTTTTGCTTTCTTGCATTCACTCAGTGCTGTTTTGCGAACCAGGTATTCCAGGTGCGCCCGATGAAGGTGACAGCAGGCAACTGCGTGATACTTTCACTCAGCGTTTTAAACATCACGTCTGCATATATCGGAGCCGGAGGGTGTTTGACTGAACAGACCCGCACTCCTTTGAACGCGGATTTCGGCGGAGTGATTTTACCTGGCAATTTACCCGAAGGTGCGCTGCGCGTGGGTTCACTGAGCAGATCGCTGGGACGCACCAGCACGATGTCAGACGGTAAATTGGGCAGCATTTGTTGCAGGACGCGTACCGTCGTCGGGTGCGGGTGGCCGATGGCGATGGCATAACCATTGCGCCGTGCCAGAGCAATCGCGCGCTCAAACTGACGACGGATCTCAGCTTCGTTCTGCACATCGTCTAAAAAGACGTTACGTTTAATCACCCGAACCCGCGTTCCAGCCGCAGCCTGCACGGATTTAGTATTGCCAATTGTCATGCTGTCGAGGAAAAACAGGTTATGGGCGTTCATCGCCTGCATCACATTTTCCATACCCGGCAGACTGGAGGTCATCGCACTGCCCATATGGTTATTGATGCCGACGGCGTAGGGCACGCTGGCGATGGCTTTGTCGACAATGCGTTTGACCTCTTCACGGCTCATTGACGGCGTTAGCGTGTCTTTTTCCAGCGGCTGTTTACTCAGGGGAGCCATGGGCAGATGGATCAAAATTTCGCGGCCCTGCTGATGGGCTTTTTCCATCATCACGCGCGTATCCGGAGCATTAGGGAAAATCGCGATGGAGACGGCCTTGGGCATCTGCAACACCTGATTTTCGTTCTGCTGCCGGTAACCGAAATCATCAATAAGAATGGCTAACTTCGCGGCCTGAGCCTGACTGGCGAACAGGGCGGTGCCGCAAAGTGCGGCTAAAACGGACTTTTTATATCGCAATACTATCTTCCCAACCACGGCTGTGGGTTAACGGCCTGGCCCTGACGACGAATTTCGAAATATAGCGATGGTTGGCCCTGACCGCCGCTGGTACCCACTAATGCGATGGCCTGACCGGATTTCACCTGGTCGCCCACATTCACCAGTGCGCTTTGGTTGTAACCATACAGGCTCATATCGCCTTTACCGTGCTCAATGACGACGACCAGACCGTAGCCTTGCAGCCAGTCGGCCAGCAGAACACGGCCATCGGCAATGGCTTTCACTTCGCTGCCTTCACGGGCGGAAATGACGATGCCTTTCCAGCGTAGTTCACCTTGCAACTGTTCGCCGAAGCGGTGCAGAACAGACCCGCGTACTGGCCATATATCCTGACCCGCCGGTCGACCAAGGCCACCGGTGCGAGACACCAGTGCTTGTTCGCCCTGAGTTGGTTTATAGGTGGAGCCTTTTTTCTTCGCCTGCTGCTCTTTGGCGCGGACCGCGGCGGCTTCTTTCGCCTCTTTCTCGGCCCGAGCCCGGGCGGCGCGTTCGGCGGCGGCAATTTTGTCACGCAGGCGTGTTTCGTTGGCGCGCAGCTCAGTCAGACTTTGCTCATCTTTCTGTAATGAGCTTTCCAGCGCAGTCAGGGTCAGTTTTCTGGCAGCACGCGCCTGCTCCAGCTTCTGCTGCTGGGTTTGTTGTTCGGTGAGCACGTTTTTCTGCTGAGTCTGTTTTGATTGCAGCGTGATGCGCTGCGAAGCGAGATCGGTTCGTGTTTGCTTCAGTTGTTCGATGGATTTCTGACGAGCTTCGTTGAAATAACCAAAATAGGCCAGGATCCGCTCGCTGCGCTCACTTTCTTCACCGCTGAGGAG
The DNA here is from genome assembly GCA_003864575.1 of Enterobacterales bacterium. Taxonomy (GTDB): domain Bacteria; phylum Pseudomonadota; class Gammaproteobacteria; order Enterobacterales; family Enterobacteriaceae; genus Ewingella. The sequence goes on along the minus strand of BHES01000012.1, from coordinate 13,932 downwards.
CAGCTGTAAACCGCTGTGCTGACCGACGCGGAAGGCGGCATCGAGCTGTTTTGCCAGAATAGCTTCCTGACTTTTTTGCTGTTTTTGCAGTTTATCTATTGAGGCATTCAGGTTGGAAATATCTTTGCCGAGAGTCGATAAGGCCGACTGGGTATCACGTAACCCACGGCTGGCCGAGGCGATGATTTTTTCTTGGGCCTGAAGTTGTTGCAGCAACGAGCCGCGTTGCTGCTTCTGCTGCTTAACGCTTTTCTCTTTTTCGGCAATGCTCTGCTGGAGAGTTTTGAGCTGATCTTTGTTGTCATCAGCATGGGCAACCAAAGAGGGAACGAGCAACGAGGCGCAGAGCAAAAGGGCCGACGCCGGGATCCCCGAAGTGGCCTTCCCTTTGGCAGAAAGACCGTTTCTCATTGCGCTGAAATTGATGAATTTGCTCAAACTTTTTCCTGCTCGCCGACCGTGGATGATAGACAATCTGGCTGTCCCTCAGGTTATCGTAACACTAATCAACAGGCTGATGCACAAACAAAAAAGGCGTATCCGCTTGCGCAGATACGCCTCATCAACGCTGTTTATCGCTGGTTTATTTTACGATAAATAACGGTGTTCCGCTCATTTCCTGCGGGATTTCCATACCCATAAGTGAAAGCATAGTCGGCGCGATGTCAGAAAGTTTACCGCCTTCTACCGCCTGAGCATTGCCGCCGATGTAAATCAGCGGTACTGGCAGGCTGGTATGCGCAGTGTGCGCCTGACCGGTAGCGGGGTCGCTCATTTGCTCAGCATTGCCGTGATCGGCAGTGACCAGCAATTGGCCGCCGACCTGTTTAACGGCCTCCACAACTTGACCGATACACGCATCCAGAGTCTCAACTGCTTTTACTGCGGCGTCATAAATACCGGTATGGCCGACCATATCCCCATTCGGGTAGTTACAGATAATGGTGTCATATTTACCGCTGGCAATGGCGCCCAGCAGTTTGTCGGTCAGTTCTGCAGAGCTCATTTCCGGTTGCAAATCATACGTCGCTACGTTCGGCGATTTAATCAGAATGCGGTCTTCACCGTTGAAAGGCTGCTCCATACCTCCGTTGAAGAAGAAGGTGACGTGGGCATATTTTTCGGTTTCAGAAATACGCAGCTGCGTTTTTTCGTGCGCCATCAGCCACTCGCCCAAGGTGTTTTTCAGGGAAGTGGGTGGGTAGGCACAGGCGGCATCGATGTCTGCGGCATATTCAGTCAACATCACAAAATCGCCGAAGTTGATCACTTTTTCACGCGTAAAACCGTCAAAATCCGGGTTAATGAAGGCACGGGTGATTTCGCGGGCGCGGTCAGCGCGGAAGTTCATGAAGATCATGGCGTCGCCATCTTCAATCGCGGCATCCGCTTCACCCGCTTTGCGCAGGACGGTCGGTTTGACGAACTCATCGTTTTCATCACGCGTATACGCTGCCTGCAAAGCCGCCACAGCGTTGTCTGCCGTGAACGCGCCTTTACCCTGAGCCATCAGATCATAAGCTAACTGAACGCGATCCCAGCGGTTGTCGCGATCCATGGCGTAGTAACGGCCAATAATTGAAGCGATGCGGCCAGTGCCGATTTGTGCGAATTTCTCGCTGAAGCGCTGTAACGCCGCTTCGGCACTGCGCGGTGGCGTGTCACGGCCGTCAAGGAAGGCGTGCAGGTAAATCGCTTTCGCGCCACGACGGTGAGCCATCTCGACCATCGCCATAACGTGATCTTCGTGGCTATGAACGCCGCCAGCAGAGAGCAGGCCCATAATATGCACCGCTTTACCGGCATTCACGGCGCGGTCAACGGCGGCAGCCAGCACCGGGTTTTCGAAGAAGTCACCTTCTTTGATTTCTTTGTCCAGACGAGTCAAGTCCTGATACACGATACGGCCTGCGCCCAAATTGACGTGACCGACTTCTGAGTTACCCATCTGACCATCTGGTAAACCGACATCCAGACCTGATGCGGCGATCAGCGTATGCGGATAGGTATTCCACAGGTTATCCATCACCGGGGTTTTTGCATTCAGAATGGCATTGTCCTGTTGCTCTTCGCGATGGCCGTAGCCGTCCAGAATGACCAGTACCATGGGTTTTTTGTTGCTCAACATGTCAAATGACCTCGTTAAAAGAGTAAATGCGAAATAGGCCCGCTGGTTTCCGATAACAGCTTCTGAAAGGCAGCCAGCGTGGCTATTCCCACTTTGTGCGGGGATTTTACCCCAGCGGAGAAACACAAATAGCCATGAGAGATCAAAGATGACGCAATGTTTGGATTAACTTTGGGCATAAATGCGTGTTAGTTTTTCGAGATATGCCGCAGTTTGTGGTATTTGGAGATGCTTACTGGCTGTATTTGCCGCAGCGCGCAGGTATACTCTCAAGCCTTGAATTTTCCCCCAACAGACGGGAGTTGCTACACCCCATGCAAGATATTATGCCGTTCATTAGTGCGCATCCGGTTCTCAGCCTGGCGTGGGTTGCGTTGCTGATTGCAGTAATTGTGACCACCTTTAAAACACGTTTTTCTAAAGTAAAAGAGATCACCCGTGGTGAAGCGACCCGCCTGATCAACAAAGAAGACGCTGTAGTGGTTGACGTGCGCGCACGTGAAGAATTCCGTAAAGGTCATATCTCCACGTCGTTAAACGTGTTGAGTACTGATATCAAGAGCAATAATTTAGGTGAACTCACCAAGCATAAAGCTCAGCCGGTGATCGTCGTTTGCGCCAATGGCACGTCTTCGCGTACTGCGGCAGAAGGCTTGATCAGCGCTGGCTTCGAGCGTGTCTATACACTGAAAGATGGTATCTCAGGCTGGAGCGGTGAAAACCTGCCTTTGGCGCGCGGTAAATAATTACCGGGCATTTAGCAGAACCAGAAACGACATTATTAGAGGTAGCATCCGTGGCTAAAATTGAAATCTACACTAAGGCAACCTGTCCTTACTGCCATCGTGCGAAGGCTTTGCTCAATAGCAAAGGCGCTGCATTTGATGAGATTGCCATTGACGGCGATGCGGAAAAACGTGAAAAAATGATCGCACGTAGCGGCCGTTCTACCGTACCTCAGATTTTTATCGACGGGCAGCACATTGGTGGCTGTGACGATTTACATGCACTTGATGCGCAAGGCGGGCTGGATCCGTTGCTATAAGCGACATCCTGCTGCTGTGTATTTTCATTAAGTGTTTAAAAGGACTGTTAACTTAAGGGTACTACTCACATGTCAGAACAAAACAACACCGAGATGGCTTTCCAGATCCAGCGTATCTATACCAAAGATATCTCCTTCGAAGCGCCAAATGCGCCTCAGGTTTTCCAGCAAGACTGGCAACCGGAAGTTAAACTTGATCTTGATACGGCTTCAAGCCAACTGGCTGATGACGTATATGAAGTGGTATTGCGCGTTACCGTAACTTCTTCACTGGGCGATGACACTGCGTTCCTGTGTGAAGTTCAGCAAGGCGGCATCTTCTCCATCTCCGGTATTGACGGGAATCAGCTGGCACATTGCCTGGGTGCATACTGCCCGAACATCCTGTTCCCATATGCTCGTGAGTGCATTACCAGCCTGGTATCCCGCGGTACTTTCCCGCAGCTCAATCTTGCACCTGTAAACTTTGACGCGCTGTTCATGAATTATCTGCAACAGCAGGCTGATAGCGAAGGTGCAGAACCACATCAGGATGCCTGATGAAAACCGTCAATGCTTCAATGACTGTGATCGGTGCCGGCTCGTACGGCACCGCTTTAGCAATAACCCTTGCCAGAAATGGCCACAACGTCGTGTTGTGGGGGCATAACGCCGAAAATATCCGTACGTTACAGGCTGCCCGCTGCAATCAGGCTTTTTTGCCCGACGTCCCTTTCCCAGACAGCTTAGTGCTGGAAACCGATCTTTCTCTCGCATTAGCGGCCAGCAATAACGTACTGGTTGTCGTACCCAGCCATGTGTTCGGTGACGTATTGCGGCAGATAAAACCGCACCTGCGTCCTGATGCTCGCATTGTCTGGGCAACCAAAGGATTGGAAGCCGAAACAGGCCGTCTGCTACAAGATGTTGCCCGTGAAGCGCTTGGCGAGACTATCCCGCTTGCGGTGGTGTCGGGGCCGACGTTTGCAAAAGAACTTGCTGCCGGTATGCCAACGGCGATTGCACTGGCCTCTACCGATGCCGAATTTGCTGAAGATCTTCAGAAATTGCTGCACTGTGGGAAAAGTTTCCGCGTGTACAGCAATCCCGATTTCATCGGTGTTCAGCTGGGTGGGGCGGTGAAAAACGTCATTGCTATCGGTGCCGGTATGTCTGATGGTATCGGGTTTGGCGCCAATGCCCGTACGGCACTGATCACCCGTGGTCTGGCGGAAATGAGCCGTCTCGGTTCTGCATTGGGTGCTGATCCTTCCACCTTTATGGGCATGGCAGGGCTGGGTGATTTGGTGTTAACCTGCACAGACAACCAATCTCGTAACCGTCGGTTTGGCATTATGCTCGGTCAGGGGATGGACGTTCAGGGTGCACAGGATAAGATTGGTCAGGTGGTTGAAGGCTACCGCAATACCAAAGAAGTCCGTGCGTTGGCACAGCGTTATAACGTTGAAATGCCTATAACTGAGCAGATTTATCAGGTGTTGTATTGTCATAAAGATGCCCGCGAAGCGGCCATCAGCTTACTGGCCCGCGCCAGTAAAGACGAAACAAGCAGCCACTGAGCCCGTGTTGAGCCAGAGCCTCTCTATTGACCATCCGATAGAGCGGCTTTTTATTACCCTATCGCCTTATAATCAATCCGTAAGGAACAGTGATGTCGTTAGAAGAGCTGGAACTGGTCTGGAAAAACATAAAATCAGAGGCGAGAGCGCTGGCTGAGTGTGAACCTATGCTGGCGAGCTTTTTTCATGCGACGTTGCTCAAGCATGAAAATCTCGGCAGCGCGTTAAGCTACATTCTGGCAAACAAGCTCGGCAGCCCGATCATGCCTGCGATTGCTATCCGTGAAGTTGTTGAAGAAGCCTACCGCAATGACGCACAGATGACGCTCTCAGCGGCCCGGGATATTCTCGCCGTGCATCAGCGTGATGCCGCCGTCGATAAGTACTCCACGCCGTTACTGTATCTGAAAGGTTTTCACGCCTTGCAGGCTTACCGTATTGGTCACTGGTTGTGGAAGCAGGACCGGCAGGCGCTGGCTATCTATTTCCAGAATCAGATCTCTGTGACCTTCGGCGTTGATATTCACCCGGCAGCCCGCATTGGTTGTGGCATCATGCTCGATCACGCAACGGGCATTGTCATCGGTGAAACGGCGGTAGTAGAAAACGATGTGTCGATTCTGCAATCCGTCACGCTCGGTGGTACCGGCAAGACCTGTGGCGATCGTCATCCTAAAATTCGTGAAGGCGTGATGATTGGTGCTGGGGCGAAAATTCTCGGCAATATTGAAGTGGGTGTCGGTGCAAAGATTGGCGCAGGATCAGTGGTCTTGCAGTCAGTCCCGGCGCACACCACAGCTGCTGGCGTGCCGGCGCGCATTGTCGGGCGTCCGGAAAGCGAAAGGCCGTCCATGGATATGGACCAGTATTTCAACGGTATTAGTCAGGGTTTTGAATTCGGCGACGGGATTTGAGACCGACAGTGGCATGTATTGGAAAGTAAAAGCACATGCCACTTATTGATATTTAGCGACCCAAAGCACTTCACGCTTTGATCAAGGCTCCGGGATAACCCAACTGCCGCCAGGCTTCGTACACCACCACTGAAACCGCGTTAGACAAATTCATGCTGCGGCTTTCCGGCTGCATCGGAATACGTATTTTTTGCGCGGCGGGCAGATTGTCGAGGATCGTAGCCGGTAATCCGCGGGTCTCAGGACCAAATAACAAAAAATCCCCTAACTGATAACTGACTGCGCTATGCGCTGGTGTACCTTTGGTGGTCACGGCAAAGATACGCTGCGGATTTTCGCTGGCCAGAAAAGCATCATAGTTGGCATGATGTCGGATATGGGTGAATTCGTGGTAATCAAGCCCGGCGCGACGCAGCTTTTTGTCGTCCCAGCCAAAACCAAGCGGTTCGATCAAATGCAGCTGGAAGCCCGTATTGGCACACAAACGGATAATGTTGCCCGTATTTGGTGGGATTTCCGGTTCAAATAGTACGATATTAAGCATGCGCCCCCCTGATAAGAGGGACGCAGAATAGCAGAAACTCAGCGCTGATGCAGCGGCAGCCACATGATAAGGCGCAGACCACCCAACGGGCTGTCCTCGGCTTTCACCCAGCCACGATGCTGCTGAACGGCAGTATCGACAATCGCCAGCCCCAGACCCGTCCCGCCAGATTCACGATCGCGCGCTTCATCAGTACGGTAGAAGGGACGGAAGATCTGTTCGCGGTCAATTTCACTGACGCCCGGACCGTCGTCATCCACCGTGATAGTGATGCCTTCGTTGTCGCAGGCAAAATTTAGTGCAATGTGCGTGTTGGAGTAGCGCAGGGCATTACGAACGATATTTTCCAATGCACTGTCGAGCGCTGCCGGATTTCCGAACAGTTTCCACGGACCAGGTGGTGTTGGAACTTCCAGCGTTTTCCCCATCTGTTCCGCTTCGAACTGCGCATTATCGATAACATCTTCCCACAGCTCATTGGCCTTCAGCGTTTCACGTGCCAGCTCGTTTTTATGTTGGCTTCGCGACAGGACCAGCAGGTCATTGATCATGCTGTCGAGGCGCTGCGCTTCCATTTCAATACGCTGCAACTCCTTACCTTCACCGTGACGACGACGCATTAGCGCAGTGGCCAACTGTAAGCGCGTCAGCGGTGTTCTCAGTTCGTGCGAGATATCCGATATCAGGCGTTGTTGCGCATTCACCATGCGTTCCAGTGCGCTGACCATCTGGTTAAAGCTGGCACCGGTAGCCAGGAACTCCTGCGGTCCGGATTCCAGTTCCGGATGCTGCTTGAGATTGCCTCTCGCCACGTCATCTGCGGCGTTTTTCAGCTTACGTGCCGGTTTCGCCAAACTCCATGAGAGCCACAGCAGCAGCGGTGAACTGATTAACATGGTGACAATCAGCAACAGTAATGGGCGGTCAAACATCAGGTTGATGAAGTCTGACTGCGGGCTGCTGGCGGGTCGCAACAGATAGAGCTGGTAATTATCTTCCCCGTCACGCACTGAAAAAGGCCCGACCATTTCGACACGGCCATACTTTTTCTTTTTAGGACGATCGGAGTTATCAGATTGACCGATAAAATTACGGACAATCTGCATTTCATTACGTTGCGCGCCAATCACCCTGCCTTCACTGGTGACCAGCAACAGTCGCTGGCCCGGCGGCGCCCATTTGTCGATAGCGCGGAACAAGCGACGCCACCACATCAGATCGTTGGCCGGATCACCCGCCAGTTCGGCTTCCACGTGCTGCTCTATCATCAGACCCTGACGCTGCTCGTTGTCGAGCAGCGGCGTTAACTGACGTGAATCGAGCTTTGGCACCATTAAGACCAGCATCAATACTAAGGCAACGGTAAACCAGAAAATGGCAAAGATGCGGGCCGTCAGGCTGTTGATCATGTAGCGGACACCATCAGATACCCACGTCCACGCAGGGTTTTAAACCACGGGTGTCCATCCAGACGATCGGGCAGTTTGCGACGCAGATTCGAAATATGCATGTCGATGGCGCGGTCAAATGGTGTCAGGCGTTTGCCCAGCACTTCCTGGCTGAGATGTTCACGTGATACCACCTGGCCTAAATGCTTCGCCAGCAGATACAACAGCGTAAATTCTGTGCCCGTCAGATCTAAAGCAACGCCACCAAAGCTGGCTTCCTGGCGGCCAGGATTGAGCTGAAGCCCGTCGACTTCCAGCGTTGGAGAACCATTACTTTCGCCTGCTTGTTGCTGCTCACTCCAGTTGGAGCGGCGCAGCATAGCGCGTATGCGCGCGACCAGTTCACGGTCGTTAAAGGGTTTCGCCAGATAGTCATCGGCACCCAGTTCCAGGCCCAGCACGCGATCCAACTCGCTTCCGCGAGCAGTCAGCATGATCACCGGCGTTTGATGCCGTTGGCGTAATTCTTTCAAGGTTTCGATGCCGTTTTTCTTCGGCATCATGACATCGAGTAGCAGTAAATCGATGCTGTTATCCAGCTTTTCTAATGCCTGCTCACCATCGTAAGCAACCACTACATTGAAGCCTTCCATTTCGAGCAATTCTTTCAAAAGCGAAGTCAGTTCACGGTCGTCATCAACCAACAAAATTTTATTCATTGTAATTACCTCTAGACGCAAAATACGTCATCAATTGCCGCTATTCCATGACTTTACGTACTTTTACAAGCACTGACGCTTGTTTGCAGCGGCAGGTTTAGACTGCTTTTCAATGATTCGCGATAAGCGATAAAGACTATAGGAGTTAGTGATGTCTAAGGTAGCTGCACTCGTTACGGCCTCGATGCTGACACTGAGTTCTGGTGTCGTTTTAGCGGACACCGCTAACATGATGCCTGCGGCCCCTTCAGCGCACGACACCAACATGCTGGACAAGCCTCAGGAACGCAACACCATGTTTGATGGCGTTAATCTTACTGAGCAGCAACGTCAGCAGATGCGTGACCTGATGCATCAGGCGCGTAGAGACTTACCTCATATCAATGTCGATCAGATGGAAGCCATGCATAAGCTGGTGACCGCTGAAAACTTTGATCAGAAAGCTGTCAGAGCACAAGCCGAAGTTATGGCGCAGGAGCAGGTGGATCGCCAGGTCGAAATGGCCCGCATTCGCAACCAAATGTTCAATCTCCTGAGCCCTGAACAGAAAAACGTATTAAACCAGAAACATCAGCAGCGCATGCAAGAAATGCAGCAGCAGATGTCTGGCTTACAACCTACTTCTGCCCAGAAGCCAAGTAGTATGAGTACCCAGTAATATCCCTGTTTTTCCTTGCCATAGACACCATCCCTGTCTTCCCCACCGAAAGGTGGGGCTTTTTTTTGCCTGTTCAAGTCAGCCAATACCGGCGTGAATGTGCGGGAAGGGTTGGACCTCCGATTTCCGTTCTATGCTATGACACTTATCTCGTATTATCAGTCAGATGAATCCATGAACAATGCTATTCTTAGAATAGACGCTTCTGTTGACACTGTTTTTCGTTGGCGGCAGTTAATATCGCTTTCGCGATTACGGTCTACATTTATCACATGTTTGGATTCACATAATCTCGTTGCCGGCAGGCAGAAACCCCCTGCGTATCTGGGGAAATAGGTTGTAAAAACATTGTGAATCAGTAAATTGCCCAAGGGTTAGCAGAGTAAGCGTATTCTTGCTGACTTGAATCAATTCAGCCATGGTGTTTTGTTATACTATTAGCATCAAACGCCATTAGCCAACGAGTCGTAGTATTCTGGGTATTGATATCCGGGCCAATAGGCATGATCAAGAATTCTTAAGAAATTGCATCTACAAGTTCAGAGGTAGTCATGATTAAAAAAATCGGTGTACTGACAAGTGGTGGCGATGCGCCAGGCATGAATGCTGCCATTCGCGGTGTAGTACGCGCAGCGTTATCAGCAGAGTTGGAAGTTTTCGGTATTGAAGATGGCTACCTGGGCATGTATGAAAACCGCATGAGGAAGCTGGACCGCTATAGCGTGTCGGATATGATTAACCGCGGCGGTACTTTCCTGGGTTCTGCGCGTTTCCCTGAATTCCGTGATCCTGAAAAACGCAAAATTGCCCTGCAGAACATGAAAGAGCGCGGTATCGATGGCCTGGTGGTTATTGGCGGTGACGGTTCTTATGCGGGTGCAGACCTGCTGACCAAAGAGGGCGGTATTCGCTGCATCGGTTTGCCAGGCACCATCGATAACGATGTGGCCGGTACTGACTACACCATCGGTTTCTTCACCGCACTGGGCACTGTAGTGGAAGCTATCGACCGTTTACGTGACACCTCGTCTTCACACCAACGTATCTCTATCGTTGAAGTGATGGGCCGTTATTGCGGTGATTTGACCCTGGCTGCGGCGATTGCCGGTGGTTGCGAGTTCATCGCAATCCCTGAAGTAGAATTCAAACGTGATGATCTGGTTGCTGAAATCAAAGCCGGAATCGCGAAAGGTAAAAAGCACGCCATCGTTGCTATCACTGAAAAGCTGGATGATATCGATGAGCTGGCAAAATACATTGAGAAAGAAACGTGCCGCGAAACCCGTGGTACTGTTTTGGGGCACATCCAACGTGGTGGTGCGCCAGTAGCCTATGACCGTATTTTGGCTTCCCGTATGGGTGCTTATGCTGTCGACCTGCTGTTAGAAAAAGACCGTGACTATTCACAGGGCGGCTTCTGCGTGGGCGTGCAAAATGAGAAAATGGTGCATGAGTTAATCTCGGTCTGTATCTCGCCTGAGAATAAGAAAAGTAAATTCAAAGAAGACTGGTACGACACCGCGAAGAAACTGTTCTAAAACAGCTTTTCGCCCAAGTCAGAGAGCCTCCGCCTGCGGGGGCTTTTTTATGCCCAGGATTCCTTTATTCCTGAATGGAATAGCAGAACACCTTTTAATCTTTAATTGTTTTATTTTTCTCTGGCAGGCTCTCTCTATCTGATTCGATAAATCCAATTCATTCGACTATTTCTGGGAGAAAGTGCGATGCATAAATGGGGTGTAGGTCTGGCATTACTGCTGGTGGCGACCGGAGCCATTGCGAAAGATATTCAAATCCTGAATGTGTCATATGATCCGACGCGTGAATTCTATGAGCAATACAACAAGGCTTTCAGTAAATACTGGCAAGGTAAAACCGGCGACACCGTGACCGTTCGTCAATCGCACGGCGGCTCAGGTAAGCAGGCAACGTCAGTTATCAATGGCATTGAAGCTGATGTCGTGACGCTGGCACTGGCCTATGACGTTGATGCCATCGCCGAACGCGGCCGCATTGATAAGAACTGGATCAAACGCCTGCCGGATAACTCTGCGCCTTACACCTCGACTATCGTTTTCCTGGTGAAAAAGGGCAACCCTAAACAAATCCATGACTGGAATGATTTGATCAAACCGGGCGTGTCGATCATTACGCCGAACCCGAAAACGTCAGGCGGCGCGCGCTGGAACTATCTGGCAGCATGGGGTTATGCCCTGCATCACAACAATAATGATAAAGCCAAAGCACAGGACTTCGTCAAAGCCTTGTACAAAAACGTTGAAGTGCTGGACTCTGGCGCACGCGGCGCAACCAATACTTTCGTTGAGCGTGGTATCGGTGATGTATTGATCGCCTGGGAAAATGAAGCGCTGCTGGCGACCAAAGAAGTGGGTCAGAATAAATTCGAAATCGTCACGCCGAGTGAGTCAATTCTGGCGGAACCGACGGTTTCTGTCGTCGATAAAGTCGTCGACAAGCGCGGTACACGTGACGTTGCCGATGCTTACCTGAAATACCTCTATTCACCGGAAGGCCAGACTATCGCTGCGGAAAATTACTACCGTCCGCGTGATGCTGCGGTTGAGAAGAAATTTGCTGCAGAATTCCCACAGCTGAAATTGTTCACTATTGAGCAAGTCGCCGGGACATGGGCCGAAGCGCAAAAAGATCACTTCTCGACCGGTGGTATCTTCGACCAAATCAGCAAGCGCTAAATGCCCGCCATACTTGAAGCTAAATTTGTTTGGATTTAGCTAATAAAAAACCCGGCTCTGTGAAGAGACCGGGTTTTTTTATGCTGACGCTAACAGCGCGTCAAAAAGCAGAATTTATGCTTTTTTTGCTTCTGCTGCTGCTTTCACGATAACCGCAAAGGCGTCAGCTTTCAGAGAGGCACCGCCAACCAGCGCGCCGTCGATATCAGGCTGAGCAAACAGTTCTGCGGCATTTTTGTCGTTCACAGAACCGCCGTACTGGATAATCACTTGTTTAGCGATGTCAGCATCTTGCTTAGCGATATGGTCACGGATGAATTTGTGAACGGCCTGAGCCTGAGCTGGAGTGGCAGATTTGCCGGTACCGATAGCCCAAACTGGCTCGTAGGCAACAACCACGCCTTCAAACGCTTTCGCGCCCAGGGTGTTCAATACCGCGTCGAGTTGTTTAGCACAAACGGCTTCAGTCTGGCCTGCTTCGTTTTCTGCTTCAGTTTCGCCAATGCACAGTACAGGGATCAGACCTGCTGTTTTCAGCACACCAAATTTCTTGGCAATCAGCTCATCACTTTCTTTGTGATAAGTACGACGCTCTGAGTGACCGATGATGATGTATTTTGCACCAATGTCTTTGAGCATATCGGCAGAGATTTCACCAGTGAATGCGCCGGACAGGTTGGCATCAACGTTTTGAGCGCCTAAGGCAATACGGCTACCCGCCAGTGCGTGTTTAGCCTGTGAAAGGTAAACTTCTGGTGGTGCGATAGCAACGCCACAACCTTCAACGGTGGTCAGTTCGGTGCGCAGTGCAGCGATCAGTTCGTTAACCATGTGGGTACTGCCGTTCAGTTTCCAGTTACCCATCACTAATGGATGTCGCATGTTTTTTCCTCCAAAAGGGGACGCGAGTGTCGATTAAAATTTCTGCCAAACAAGCAGATTACCTGCCCAACAGTATAGAGATGATTAGTAGTAAAGGCTTTGCTTTTTGTCATTAATTGCCGTCATGACGGCCTTATGAAAGCGCGAGTTTTACCGGTTCTACGGCGAAGGTCAGCCCTTTTTCGCCGTTATCTGAAATCACGTAACGAATCGCTCCCAGCTGTTGCTGGTAAAACTGTTGCCCTTTGCCTTTCTCGATAAGCGAGATAATTTTTGCCACGCTCTGATCAACGGAAAGGCTGGCATCGAACTGGCGCATCAGATTCGCCATGTAACTGATAGCCAGCGTGCGTGCGGCTTTCTGTTCCGGCCCCTGAATGGGTAGATAAGTAATTTGCAGGGTTTTGATTTTGCCGGTGCCTTTTTCCAGCGCGGTCGAAGCGTAGAGATTCTCGTTAATTTTGCTGGCTGCCCTGGTCAACATTTCATTGGGGGTGCTGTCGCTGATGGCTCGGAATTCGTTGATTTGCTGCTTTGGATTAGCCGCGTTGTATTTCTCGCGAAAATTCACCAACGTCATTTCAAAGGTCGGGGCACCGGCAAGTAAATAGGGAGCTTTCGGCATCTCTTCCACCGTCTGGTGGTCCGCCGGCTCAGCGGCGTGGGCTACATTCAGACCAGAAAGCATAACCAGTGCGGGCAGTGCCACACGTATAAGAAATTTTGCGGTCATAAGATTGTTCTTGTGTTGAGACGATGGTCGATTAAAGCGGGGATCCGGGGTGAATGTCAAAAGGAGTGAGTAAACATTGCCGTTGCGCCGTCAGGCTGGGGTACACTTTGGCACAGCATTTTTGCCACTCAACATGATATATCTCTTGATGGAATCAATCCCCGATGACACTGCAACACGCCTTATTTTCTTTTAATGGCCGCATGGGCCGCCGTGATTTTTGGATCTGGATGGTCAGTTGGCTGGTATTGATGGTGGCAGCATTCACCTTTGCCGATCGCCAATGGATTGAGATCAAATCAGCGGCGTTTACCGTGGTGGTTTTACTCTGGCCAACGTCGGCAGTGATGGCTAAACGCCTGCATGACCGTAACCGGTCTGCCCTTTGGGCATTTCTGTTTATTCTGGCGTGGATGCTGGCGGCAGGGCACTGGGACATGATCCCGATGTTGTGGCAATGGATAGTGGGGCGGCTGATACCGCTGATGTTGTTTGCACTGCTGATTATTAACTGCGGTGTGTTTGCCGGTACGCCGGGCACAAATCGGTTTGGCCCGGAACCGGAAAACGTCAAACTGAAATAGCGTGTCGGGGTGTTACCAGTAATGCTCACTGGTCATATGGCCCGGTTTGCGTTTGAGATGTTTG
>BHES01000011.1 GCA_003864575.1 Enterobacterales bacterium | reverse complement strand
CAGACTATTCTGGCGGGGATCGAAATCATTCACATGTTACGCAAAGGACAGGTTCAGCATCCGCACGGGGATGGTTTGTCCCCGGCAGAGCAGTTTTACCTGTTGGTTGCATAAAAAACAACCACCCCGGTTCTCGGCGACCTGTCATCATTAATGCGACAGAACCCTCTAAAGTCGCACAGCCGACCGCGACCGGCCCGTTAGTCGCGATAATCAAAGACGCCGAGTCGGAAGATAAGAAGCGTAACGGTACGATTCAGACGCGGTTCAAAGATAAAGTGCTGGGTGAGGTCACCACGGTGTGCGAATACGACGACCATTTCAACGCCACGCAGTGCAAGATAAAAAGTAAATCCATGGGCGATGGCAAGAGTATGTCCAAACAACTCGACAACCCAGAAACGACAAAAATCGAATATTATTGACCTAAGACGCCCTGCCTGCGCCGGTTGGCGGGCGCCGGGCGGTTTATTTCCCTGCTGCGCGCTCACGGCAAATAGACGTCCAGCAGTTTATAATGCTAAAGAATAAAGATCGTCTTATTAACGTTAATACGAAATAAAGCTTGCACCGAAAAGTTATCTATGTGTAAATAGCGTCAACGGTTTGTCGTTAAGACCTATTTATGAAAGTCATTTTAGTAAAGCAGTTCCTAGTTCAAGTGATGTAACAAATCTCTTCTCCGACGAATTTTCTTCTCTAGTGCCCCCATAAGTAACTCATAATAAAAACAGACCCTCACTGCCCTATGGCATCTAAAAAATAAAATCGAAGAAGGTATTTCTTATGTCTAATAAAATGACTGGTTTAGTAAAATGGTTTGACGCTGGTAAAGGTTTTGGTTTCATCAGCCCTGCAGACGGCAGCAAAGATGTGTTCGTACACTTCTCTGCAATCCAGAGCAACGATTTCAAAACCCTGGACGAAGGCCAAAACGTTGAATTTACCATTGAAAATGGTATGAAAGGCCCATCAGCTGGCAACGTAGTCGTACTGTAACATTCGTTTGTCATAATGGTTTTAACCTGCAATAGCGATGATGGGAATAACCCGGAGCAGACAGGAAAATAATTAAGACAGCGGTTACTACGATATAAATAAACCTCGGTGAAAACCGGGGTTTATTGTTCTCTGGGGCTATATTTTTTGCCTCATCAGTTTACCAACAGAAAAGCCAGTTTACTGTTTATCCTAATGTGCTTTTATTGGAATAAATAAAAACCTGACGAGCTGATTTTTCTGTTGTGAAACGGTCATGCTCAGACTGCGCAATGTTGGAGTGTTCGATGAACGCTTGCGCCATAATATGACGGCCGGGAAAGCTACCGGCACTTATAAAATGAAGCTGCGCCCAGGCGCGGCTTTTTTGTGTCCTTTTTTCGGCTTTTGCTTTGGCAAATCAGGCATAAAAAAAAGCCCGCACAAGGCGGGCAAAATAACAGGGTTCTACAGGGGTTTTCTACACAGGGACATCACACAACTTCTTGATGGCTCTACGTTACCAAACGCTCTGTATGGTTTTGTCATCGCTCGGTAAGGTTAGGGCAGAAGTTGTAAAAACCGGCGATAAAACCCGTTGTATCATTATTAGGCGCTGCGATTGCGCTTACAGCACTTCCATCAACAGCGCTATCACATAGCCAATTGCCATCGAACCGCCCGCCATCGTCAACCAGAATAGTGTTGCTTTCATCCTACCTGTCCTCCATGGAATGGGGCGTCGCTCCCCCCGGTCTGTATCCGCCAGAATGCTGAGCATTCGGGTTGCGAGATATCGATTTTACGAGGTGATGATAGCAAACCTATTTTTTTCGTGAATAAGTGAGTGGCAATCTTTTGACCTGACGCGGCCTTTGGGCATATGACTGTCGTACTGAAAATCAGTTCAGGGTATCGGCAGGGGCTGACAGTTTGTTGTGCGCGCCGGAGTCGATTGTTGTCGTGAGTGGCTGGCCGCCCTCGTGGGCTTTGCGACTCAGTTCTGATGCGACATCTCGGGCGGTGGTTGGTTGGGCTGCAACACTGTTAAAGGTGAGGGTGCTAATAACCAGAGTAAAAATTATGGCGGCAGTGCGGTTCATTAATACGTGTCCGATCAAAATAAAGGTCAATGATGCCGAGGACAGCGTTCAGTGAAAATGATTTAAACCATAAGAAAAGGGAGCGAATTATGCTCCCGTTCATCATTTTAATGGCTTAGAAGAACTGCCCTATGCGTGCTGGAGCGCATTATGCCCTTGCTCTTCTTTTTGTGGTAGGCGAATTGTGGCAGAGAGCACTAAAGATACCAACAGCAGCACAGTAATGAAGGCGAAGGTCACAACGAAGCCGCCGAACAGTGACGCAATCAACGAGCCCATCACGCTGCCGATACCAAAACCGAGGTACAGCAGGCCGTAGTTTTTGGTCAAATTATTCAGACCAAAGAAGTCGCTGACCAGTGACGGATACACCGTGATGGTGCCGCCGAAGCTGAATGCAACGCAGGCTACGGAGATAAAGAACAGGGTTTCATTCATGCTGGAGAACAGCAGGATGCTCATTCCCAGCAGTGAAATCACCTGAGCCATGGAGATAACACGGATACGCGCCATTTTATCTGACAGTACGCCAAGTATCAGGCGTCCGCTCAGGTTGGCAATCGCGATGACGGTCACGGCATTGGCGGCGGTGATGGCATTCAGATGAACCATGCCTTCACCGATGTCTTTCGCAACCCCGATGACGTACAGACCGCTCATGCAGGATGTCAGGAACATCAGCGCCAGCATCCAGTACTGTGGCATACGCACGGCTTCTGCCAGCGTGAAGTCACGGCTGCTGGTGAGGTTGTCTTCGTCACAGGTGACGGTTTGAGCTGCCTGTTTCGGTGCATCTGTCATCATCAGCCCCCCGATAATGATCATCACCATCGCCATCACACCCCAAATGATAAAGGTGTTTTCCAGCGAATTGACTGCCAGTAAGTGACCGCAGATGAATTTGAAACCCAAACTACCAAGGCCGTAAGCACCGATGGCGCAGGCGGAGATCATACCTTTACGTTCAGGGAACCATTTCACGCAGTTGGAGAGGGTCATCAGATACCCAGCACCGTCCGCCAGACCGACCAGCACACCGGCGCTGAGGTAAAGCATGATGAGATTGTTTGAATGGGCAGTGAGGGCAAAACCGACCGCCATCATCACGCCGGCCGCCATGGTGACTTTCTTCACGCCGAAGCGATCCTGAAGTTTACCGGCGACGGAGGACGCAATGGCCAGACCCAGGCTCAGTAAACCAAAGGAGAACGCCACGCGGCTGATCGGCTCATCGAGTTTTTGCGATAACTGGCCGTTAAACAGACTCCAGGTATAAACGGAGCCCAGAGCAAACTGGGTAATAATGGTGCCGACCAGCGTCAGCCAACGTGTACGGTTGTAATTCTGCATGCCTGATTTGTCACTCATAGTGGGTTCTCCCGAGCGAAGTAAAGTCAATTAATCTGTTTGTATGATAAATGGATCTTCGCGTAGCGATCTGTTTGCGGCATGAGATGCATCCGTGCAGGAATGAAATGCATTGGCAGAGGTATGAACAGCGTATTTGGGCCAAAATCAGGTCAGAAATTTCACTTAAATTGGCTTCGCAGGCCAGTCAGGGCGCGGGTTTTGTTTGATCTGAGTCATAAATTGAGGAATTAGTTTCGGAGCCACCTTCCTGGCATCCGAACACGAATATTTTTTCACCAGCCTCTTCCCATCAAAAACGCAGATGATAGGATGTGCCGCAACTTTCATGTTAGGAATATTCTTATGTTCAGGTTGGGTGCTTTGATGGCGGTTTTGCTGGCGTTCACTTCCTTTTCAGCCTCCGCGGTCACGGCCTATAAATGTGTGCTGACACATAACGTGCAGGCGGCGGACGGGACGGAGACAGCAGATGTGGTCAATAAAGAGGCGCATGTGTTCGATGCCGGGAATACGTTCACCTTCTCTCCGGATGGAACCAAAATGATCACCAGCCCCGAACTGACCGATATTATAGGGCAGAACAACCAGCCAATGAAGGCCGGAGCGGAAGATAACCTGATGTATATTCACGTGAAGAATAGCTTTGTCGTTGCCACTGAGACGGAAGGCTATGTTTATGGTGACTGCGTACAGGTCAGCACCAAATAGCCGCTCCGTGCATACTGACTGAACCCGGCCACTGTGCCGGTTTTTTTATTATCCTGCGACAACACAATCAGGGTATTCATAAATAGAAACATTACTGCCACATCATTAGCACACTTCTGATGGTCGCCTCCGCACTTAGGGGCTAGACTTGCGCACTTTTCATCTCTGCGTTTTCTCCACCGCGTAAAAAATTGACCAGAAAGGTACTTGCCCGCTTATGGCCCTACTTAACGACGAAATTCGCGACCATACTGCTGAGGCCGTCCTTTTCGTCCGCCGTGCCGTCATTGCCTTTGTGGTCGTGGTGCTGCTTTCGGCAACTCTGGTGTTCAACCTGTATCATTTGCAGGTGGGGATGCATGACTTTTACCAGACCCGCTCCAATCAGAATGACATCAAAATGCTGCCGATCGCCCCAAGTCGCGGGCTTATCATGGATCGCAACGGTGTGATCCTGGCGCAAAATATCACCCTGTATCAGATTGAAGTGATCCCCGGTAAAGTGGACGATCTCAAAGCCACCTTGCAAGCACTGACGCCTATCGTCGATCTGACCAAAGATGATATCGATGCCTTTCATGATGCGATGTACCACGGACGGAAATTTGCGGAGATCCCGCTCAAGCTGGCGCTGACTGATGTGGAAGTAGCGCGTTTCTCTGTCAATCAGTTCAGATTCCCGGGCGTTTCGATCAACACCTATCAACAGCGACAATATCCTTATGGTGCAGAACTGGCTCACGTCGTGGGCTATGTGTCGAAAATTAACGATAAAGATGAGAAGCGGCTTGATAAGGAAGGGCTTGCAGAGAACTATGCCGCAGACCACGATATCGGTAAGCAGGGCGTAGAGAAGTACTACGAAAATATTCTGCATGGCCACACGGGTTATCAGGAAGTGGAAGTCGATAACCACGGACATGTGGTGCGCTTGCTGCGCGAAGTGCCGCCGCAGGCGGGTCAGAACATCTATCTGACGCTGGATTTAGATTTGCAGCAGTACATCGAAAAAGTGCTCAAAGGCCAGCGTGCGGCCGTGGTGGTGATGGATCCGCGCGACGGCGGCATCAAGGCGATGGTCTCCAGCCCGAGCTACGACCCCAATCCGTTTGTGAATGGTATCTCCAGTAAACAGTACAGCGCCTTACTGAAAAATCCGGATCTGCCGTTGATCAACCGCGTGACGCAGGGGCTCTATCCGCCAGCGTCAACTGTGAAACCCTTTATGGCGACGTCGGCGCTGTTTGCTGGAGTGATCACACCACAAACCACATTCTTCGGTGCGCCAACCTGGACGCTGCCGGGCACCGATCGCCATTATCGTGACTGGCTAAAAACCGGCCATGGCCTGCTTAATGTCACCAAGGCCATTGAGGAGTCCGCCGATACATTCTTCTATCAGGTGGCCTATGAGATGGGGATTGACCGCATCCATGAATGGCTGACCAAATTTGGTTATGGCCAATCCACTGGTATCGATCTGGACGAGCAGTACAACGGCGTACTGCCAAGCCGCGACTGGAAAATGCGAGTGCATAAAAAAGGCTGGTATCAGGGCGATACCGTGTCGGTTGGCATCGGGCAGGGTTACTGGGTGGCGACACCGATTCAGATGGTGCGTGCGTTGAGTGCGCTGGTAAACAACGGCAAGCTGAAGACTCCGCATCTGCTTTATTCCAGTAAAAGCGGCAAAGTGATCACGCCGTATGTGCAGCCACCCGCAGCGCAAATTGCCGATCCTAAGTCGCCTATTTGGGGCATTGTGCGTAACGGCATGTTTGGCATGGCGAACTTCCCGAACGGGACCGGTTATAAACTTTTCCATACCGCGCCGTACCAGATTGCTGCGAAATCAGGGACCTCACAGGTGTTCAGTTTGCGTGAGAACCAGGTCTACAACGCCAAAATGACCCCGATACGCCTGCGTGACCACATCTTTTATACGGCGTTTGCCCCTTATAAGAACCCAACGGTGGTGATGGCGCTGATCCTGGAGAACGGTGGCGGGGACGGCGTGGTCGCTGGCCCGACGGCTCGCGCGATCCTCGATCATATTTTCCTGCCGCCGGAAGTGGTGGCGAAATGCGATCCGGCCAAGGTGGATAACCCGGCGAACTGTGAGCAGGATGTTCCGGCGCCGAATGCGCTGGGCTTCAGTGAACACTGATTATTCCGGTCAGTGTCGGGCGCTGGCAAGACGTTGTCTGATAATGACGACAAAGGGCCTATTGGGTGTCTCAAAATGGAGACATTTAATTATTTGATTTATCTGATTTTAAGATGAAAATTATTTATGTGTTGTTTTTTGGAGACGCTTTGGGGAATTAATCACCATGTTAATGACTGCTTAAAATAATGTTAAAAGCATAATTAATTTTTATGATTTTAAAATCAATTAGTTAAAAACAATATGTAATAACTGGCACAGTTTCTGCATAATACATGCAGTTGCTCATTCAATTAATTATGAAAGCTGCGCTAATCCGCAATTAACGCCCATAATGCCCGAATGACGCCAAAGCAAGGTGCCTATCGTTCACCCCATCGATAATCGCGGCGAAAGCACGTTATCAAGCATCGAACGACACGTTGAGTGAGGCACCACCTTTTCCGGTTTGCTGAACGCCGCATAGGCGTTCAGCAACACCCAACCTGTAAACTCCCTCTTTCCTCTTTCCTCTTTCCTCTTCCCGAATCTTCTGTAAACCCTGTTAAATCTGACTCTTTTCTGGCTGTAACTACGTTACTCAGTTAGCATTTACAGATCGCCAGCGAATGAGATAAAAGCGTTGAAAAGAGGAAGAATATTTCCCGGATCCCTGCGTCAGTTAGTGCTGATGGCTTTCCTGCTGGTGCTGCTGCCGCTGCTGGTGCTGGCCTATCAGGCTTATCAAAGTCTTGACCATCTGAGCACCCAGGCTGCTGAAATCAACCGCACCACGCTGACCGATGCCAGACGTAGCGAAGCGATGTCCGGCGTGGCGCTGGAAATGGAGCGCAGTTACCGCCAGTACTGCGTGCTGGACGATGCCACGTTATCCCGTCTGTACCAGACTCAACGCAAACGCTACTCCCAAATGCTGGACACCCATGCGTCAGTGCTGCCTGATGTGCGTTATTACCAGACGTTGCGCGCTCTACTCACTCAGTTAACCGATCTCAAATGCATTAACAATGCGCCAGATCCCGCTTCCTCAAGCGAACTGGAAGACTTTGCCCGCTCAAACGCTGAAATGGTACAGGCCACCCGCGACGTGATCTTCTCACGCGGCCAGCAGTTGCAAATGGCAATTGCCGAACGCGGACAGTTCTTTGGCTGGCAGGCTCTGGTGCTGTTTTTACTCAGCGGCGCGCTGGTCCTGCTGTTTACCCGCATGATCATCGGCCCGGTGAAGGGAGTGGAAAGGATGATCAATCGCCTTGGAGGAGGGCGTTCGCTCGGCAATGCCGACAAATTTAAAGGTCCGCGAGAGATCCGTTCACTGGCACAGCGCATTGTCTGGTTGAGTGAGCGTCTGGCCTGGCTGGAGTCCCAGCGACATGAGTTTCTGCGGCATATCTCGCATGAATTGAAAACGCCGCTGGCCAGCATGCGTGAAGGCACTGAACTGTTACAAGACGAGGTCGCGGGCCCGCTGACACCGGATCAAAAAGAAGTGGTGGCGATCCTCAATGACAGCAGCCGTCATCTGCAAACGTTGATAGAACAACTGCTCGACTACAACCGTAAACTGGCTGATGGTCCGACCGAAAAAGAACAGGTCGATTTGCACGAAATGATTGAAAGCGTGGTGGCGTCTAACAGTTTGCCAGCGCGGGCCAAACATATTCGTAGTGAGGTCAGCATCGGCGCAAAAACCTGTTGGGCTGAGCCGACGTTACTGATGCGAGTACTGGATAATCTCTACTCCAATGCGGTGCACTACGGTGCTGAATCCGGTACCATTTGGATCCGCAGTCAGCAGCTGGAAAAACGGGTGGTTATCGATGTCGCCAACAGCGGCACTCCCATTCCAGTCGCCGAACAGACGATGATTTTCGAACCTTTTTATCAGGGAAGTCAGCAACGCAAAGGCGCTGTTAAAGGCAGTGGTTTGGGGCTGAGTATTGCACAAGACTGCATACGCAGGATGCGTGGTGAATTAAGACTGGTGACCGTTGAGGGCGCCGACGTCTGTTTTCGTATTGAATTGCCATTAAATGCTGAGAAAAACCCATAATGATTTCATCTTCATGCAGGAGCGCCTGATGGGCGCTGTGACTGCTTTTTTATTGCCACTACAGCAATGGCTGAATGCCACTTTTCGTCGCGCCGCGCTGGCGCTGGTTGCCGCACCGGTTGTACTCGTGGGATGTATCCCGCATTCGTCCAGTAACACCTATTATCGCCCGGCCGAAGATATGATCCCGACCACGAAAGTGGTGGATTTTCGCCTTGCACCTTGTGAAACCTTATGGACACTTGACGACAGCGATGCCATGACTAACTCGCTTTACTGGCTGAGGGCGATGGATTGCGCCGATCGCATGAGCGATACGCAAGCCCGTTATCAGGCCCAGCAGATCAAACCGACGACCTGGGATACCGTGTTCAAGCAGAGCATTTTGATTTCCGGCACCGACCCAGATTTACAACAACGGCGCGCTTTGCTCACGCATGTTAATCAGTATCGTGCCCAAATGCCGGGCGCTATCCGACCGCTGGTACAACTCTGGCGCGAACGCCAGACGCTACAGGTGACGCTGGGTGATGAAAAGGGCCGCAACGCGCGTCAGCAAGAGGTGGTTGAGAGCAAGTTCGAACTGATGACGCAGCAACAAATCGCACTTCAGGCGAGCTTGGCGGATACACAACGCAAACTGAAAAATTTGACGGATATCGAACGTCAGCTCTCTTCGCGCAAACAGATGCAAAGTGATATACCGGACAACGACAGTAGCGCGCCTTCCGTCATTAAACCGGAAGAAACCAACTCGCCTGCGGAGAAGGAGCAAAACAGACCATGACGCTGCATAAAGCCGCCAACCTGTTGTTGGTCGATGACGACCCCAGCTTACTAAAACTGTTGGGAATGCGCCTGACCAGCGAAGGTTTTCGCGTCACAACCGCCGAAAGCGGGGCGGAAGCCCTGCGCCTGCTAAACCGCGAACGTATTGATCTGGTGCTGAGCGATCTGCGTATGGATGAAATGGACGGCATGGCGCTGTTTGCCGAGATCCAAAAGCATCAGCCGGGAATGCCGGTGATTATTCTTACTGCACACGGCTCAATTCCCGACGCCGTGGCCGCCACCCAACAGGGCGTGTTCAGTTTTCTGACCAAACCGGTTGACCGCGATGCGCTCTACAAAGCCATTGATGCGGCGCTGGCGCTCTCTTCCCCGGCCGGGGACGAGAGCTGGCGCGAAGCCATCGTCACCCGAAACCCTGTGATGATACGTCTGCTGGAACAGGCCAATATGGTGGCGCAGTCCGACGTCAGCGTGTTGATTCACGGCCAGAGCGGTACCGGTAAAGAGGTGTTGGCGCAGGCGATCCATGCCGCCAGCCCTCGTGGAAAAAAGGCCTTTACCGCCATTAACTGCGGCGCATTGCCAGAACAACTGCTGGAGTCTGAATTGTTCGGTCATGCTAAAGGGGCTTTCACCGGGGCTGTGAGCAGCCGCGAAGGTCTGTTCCAGGCCACGGCGGGAGGCACGCTGTTTCTGGATGAGATCGGTGATATGCCGTTGTCGTTGCAGGTCAAGCTGTTGCGGGTATTGCAGGAGCGTAAGGTGCGCCCACTCGGCAGTAATCACGATATTGATGTCGATGTGCGCATTATTTCTGCCACTCATCGTAACCTGCCGAAGGCGATGGAGAAGGGGGAGTTTCGTGAAGATCTCTTCTACCGGCTGAATGTCGTCAGCCTGAAGTTGCCGACGCTCACCGAGCGCGCGGAAGACATTCCGTTGCTGGCGGTGCATCTGCTGCGGGTTTCTGCCTTACGTCATAAACCTTTTGTGCGTAGTTTTTCCACCGATGCCATGAAGCGGCTGATGGCTGCCAGCTGGCCGGGTAATGTTCGCCAACTGGTGAATGTTATCGAGCAATGCGTAGCGCTGACGTCAGCGCCGGTTATTAGCGAAGCGTTAGTGCAACAGGCTCTGGAAGGAGAGAATACAGCGCTGCCGACTTTTGTCGACGCCCGCAATCAGTTCGAGCTGAATTACCTGCGCAAGTTACTGCAAATCACCAAGGGCAACGTCACGAACGCGGCGCGCATCGCCGGACGCAACCGTACCGAATTTTACAAGTTGCTCTCCCGTCATGAACTGGAAGCCGCCGACTTTAAAGAGTGATAGCTCTGCTCTGCTACTATGATACCTTTAGCGCCTGCCTGTACGTTGACGACGGCAGCGCGAATGTGAACCATGCTGCCGCTCAGGAAAGGCGGAGAGCAAATGAATGATGATAAGGGTCCGCCATGAAGAAAATTGATGCGATTATTAAGCCGTTCAAACTCGACGACGTGCGCGAAGCGCTGGCCGAAGTCGGGATCACCGGGATGACCGTCACGGAAGTGAAAGGTTTTGGGCGTCAGAAAGGCCATACCGAACTGTACCGCGGCGCGGAGTACATGGTGGATTTCCTGCCAAAAGTGAAGATTGAGATTGTGGTGGCTGACGACATCGTCGACACCTGCGTCGAAACCATCATGACCACCGCGCAGACCGGTAAAATCGGCGACGGTAAGATCTTCGTCTCCGACGTTTCCCGCGTAGTGCGCATCCGCACCGGTGAGCAGGACGAAGAAGCGATCTGATTCGCGGCTGCGGAACAGAAACAAAAAAGGCTGACATTGCGTCAGCCTTTTTGCTTTTTAGCCGTTCAGTCTTATATGACTTTATGCGGGCCGAAGCATTCGTAGTGAATTCTGTCTTCACTGATGTTCATCGCCAGCAGTTGCTTGGCCGCGAACTGCATAAAGCCAACCGGACCGCACAGATAGCATTGAGTGGCCGGATCAGCCAGCTGACTTGTTAACTTGCTAAGATCCATCAGGCCCTGGTACTGATAATTTTCGTCTGGCAGATCAAGTGCCTGCGGCTGGTTATACCAGACATGGTTTTCCAGTTGCGGCAGGCGTTCGCCGAGTGAGGCCACTTCAGCGGCAAAGGCGTGAACCGCGCCATTTTCCGCCGCGTGGATCCACTGCACCGGTGCCTGATGTCCGTCCGCTGCCAGCACATTCAACATACCGAGCATCGGCGTCTGGCCGACACCAGCGGAGATCAGCGCGACCGGCGTGTGCGGGGTGACGTCCAGGAAGAAATCTCCGTGCGGCGCGGCGAGATGAACGATGTCTCCCTGTTGCGCGCGGTTATGCAGGAAGTTCGACACTGCGCCCTGATCTTCACGTTTCACCGCGATGCGATAGGTTTTTCCGTTCGGTGCCTGCGTCAGAGAATACTGACGAATTTCCTGATTTTCCAACGACGCGTCGCGGATATACACCGCCAGATATTGCCCCGGCTGGAAGTCCGCCACCGGCAGGCCATCTACAGGTTCCAGCACGAAAGAGGTGATCAGGCTGCTTTGCGGTTGTTTTTCGGTGATGCGAAATTCACGGGTGCCGCGCCAGCCACCGGATTTCTCCTCACTTTCCTGATAGATATCGGCTTCACGATGAATAAACACGTTTGCCAGCACGCCGTACGCTTTGCCCCAGGCATCCAGCACTTCCTGACCCGGACTGAACATTTCATCCAGTGTGGCAATAAGGTGTCCGCCAACGATGTCGTACTGCTCTGGTTTGATGGTGAAGCTGGTGTGTTTTTGTGCGATTCGTTCCACCGCTGGCAGCAGTGCCGCCAGATTTTCAATGTTGGTGGCATAAGCACAGATGGCATCAAACAGTGCCTGGCGCTGATCGCCATTGCGCTGATTGCTCATATTGAAGATGTCTTTCAACTCAGGATTATGCGCAAACATACGATCATAGAAATGAGCGGTGAGTTTTGGGCCCGTGGCGGCCAGCAACGGGATTGTTGATTTAACGGTTGCGATAGTTTGAGCATCTAGCATGGTGTTCTCCTTTTCCCTTCGTCCTTGAAGTTAATACCGCTGCCACTCCAATGCCTTTGGGAATATTGTTTAAACATGTATTTTTAATGCATCTTATAGTGAATGACTATTCCTGTAAATAGCCTTATCGGTGTTAAGGGTTTGTTAAACGTGCGCGCGCAGTCGCAAAGCTGAAAAATATGCATGTCGTGCTGAAGAAATCTCCCTTGATTACGCAGAGTGTTTAGGAGATCAAAGCCTTGCTACCACTGGAGCCAATCGTTTGCCTAAAAACCTTTAACTGACCCTATCCGCAGGCGACTTAAACATTTACACTGTGGCGCAGAACCCGGAAGGGGCATTTAATTTTTAGTTTGTTGAGTCAGGAGATGCAGATGTTAAAGCGTGAAATGAACATTGCCGATTATGATGCTGAGCTGTGGGCAGCAATGGAAAAGGAAGTTGTTCGCCAGGAAGAACATATCGAGCTGATTGCGTCAGAAAACTACACCAGCCCGCGCGTAATGCAGGCTCAGGGTTCTCAGCTGACCAACAAATATGCCGAAGGCTATCCGGGCAAACGCTATTACGGCGGCTGTGAGTATGTGGATATCGTTGAGCAACTGGCTATTGACCGCGCGAAAGAGTTGTTTGGTGCAGATTTCGCTAACGTTCAGCCGCACTCTGGCTCACAGGCCAACTTCGCGGTGTATACCGCATTGCTGCAACCGGGCGACACGATTCTGGGGATGAACCTCGGTCACGGCGGTCACCTGACTCACGGTTCACCGGTTAACCTGTCCGGCAAACTGTATAACGTGGTGCCTTACGGCATCGACGAAAGCGGCGACATTGATTACGAAGACGTGAAACGTCAGGCTGAACTGCACAAGCCAAAAATGATCATCGGCGGCTTCTCTGCCTTCTCTGGTATCGTTGACTGGGCAAAAATGCGTGAAATCGCTGACAGCGTAGGCGCGTATTTCTTCGTCGATATGGCACACGTTGCCGGTCTGATTGCGGCAGGTGTTTACCCTAACCCGGTTCCACACGCCCACATCGTGACCACCACCACCCACAAAACGCTGGCCGGTCCGCGTGGTGGTTTGATTCTGGCGAAAGGCGGCAGCGAAGAGTTCTACAAAAAACTCAACTCTGCGGTATTCCCTGGTGGCCAGGGCGGCCCGCTGATGCATGTGATTGCCGGTAAAGCGGTAGCGCTGAAAGAAGCGATGGAGCCTGAGTTCAAAATTTATCAGCAGCAAGTGGCTAAAAACGCTCAGGCGATGGTCGCCGTGGTGCTGGAACGTGGCTACAAAGTGGTTTCTGGTGGCACACATAACCACCTGTTCCTGATGGACCTGGTTGACAAAAACCTGACCGGTAAAGAAGCGGATGCCGCGCTTGGCCGTGCCAATATCACCGTCAACAAAAACAGCGTTCCTAACGATCCGAAAAGTGCTTTTGTGACTTCAGGCGTGCGTATTGGTACCCCAGCGGTGACCCGTCGTGGTTTCAAAGAAGCGGAAGTTCGCGAGCTGGCTGGCTGGATCTGCGATGTGCTTGATAACATCAACGATGAAGCGACCATTGAACGTGTGAAAAACAAAGTTCTCGATATCTGTGCCCGTTTCCCGGTTTACGCATAATCGCGTAAACACCTGACAGGCTCTGTTTCGAAAGCCAAATCAAACCCGCTCCGGCGGGTTTTTTTGTGGATATAGATCATAACTGTGAAGCGCTTTGCATTCTTCCCTCCTGAATACGACTGCTGATTGCTAGCCACTGTGACCTCTGTCAAAGTATTGCCCTCAAACCGGAGGAACTATGGTATTGCGTTCAACGTATTGGCTGGCACTCAGCTATTTCACCTATTTTTTCAGTTACGGTATTTTCCTGCCTTTCTTTGGCCTATGGCTTAAAGGCGAAGGAATCTCTTCTGAAAGCATCGGTTTATTGCTGGGAGCCGGTCTGGTTTCACGCTTCCTCGGCACCCTGATTATTTCGCCCGCCATTAAAGATCCCGCCCATTTAATCACCGGGCTGCGCATTTTGGCGCTGCTGACCTTGGCGTTTGCTGTCGGTTACTGGTTCGGTGACGGCTGGGCGTGGTTGATGATTAACATCGCGGGTTTCAGTCTGTTCTTCGGCCCGCTGGTGCCGCTGACCGATGCCCTGGCCGGAACACTGCAACGGCAAATCAACATGGACTACGGCAAAGTCCGTGTCTGGGGGTCGATTGCTTTTGTGATTGGGTCGGCGCTGACCGGCAAACTGGTCTCGGTCTATGGCCACAACGCTATCCTCTATTCGCTGACCGTTGGCGTCGCGGCGATGCTGCTGGGCATGTTGCTGCGCCCGAGCGTCAAGCCGGCAGGGGAGAAGCGCGAAAGCGCGGCCCCGGCGATTTCGTGGAAAGCCTTGCTCAGCGAAACGCCGGTCTGGCGCTTTCTGTTATGCGTGACCTTGCTGCAAGGGGCGCACGCTGCTTACTACGGTTTCAGCGCAATCTACTGGCAGGACAAAGGCTATTCCGCGTCGGTGGTGGGTTATTTATGGTCTCTTGGCGTCGTGGCGGAGGTGCTGGTCTTTACCTTCAGTAATCAGCTTTTCCGCCGCTGGAGCGCGCGGGATCTGCTGCTGCTCTCCGCGGGCTGCGGCGTAGTGCGCTGGGTGATGATGGGCGCCTTTATTGAACTGCCGTGGCTGATCTTGATCCAAATTTTGCACTGCGGCAGCTTTACGGTATGTCATCTGGCGGGGATGCGGTTTATCTCCTCTCGACCGCGCGATCAGATTATCCGTTTGCAATCGGTTTACTCGGCGCTG
The DNA here is from genome assembly GCA_003864575.1 of Enterobacterales bacterium. Lineage (GTDB taxonomy): Bacteria > Pseudomonadota > Gammaproteobacteria > Enterobacterales > Enterobacteriaceae > Ewingella. The sequence continues at coordinate 34,338 of BHES01000011.1, read as the reverse complement.
GCGATGGGCGGTGGCGTGGCGGTGATGACGATGGTGTCAGGCTTCCTGTTTGAACATCTGCATGCGGGCTTGTTCTTTGTGATGGCGGCGGTGGCGGCACCGGCCATTTTCCTGCGGCCAAACGTGACGCCAAGCACCGCGGTTTAAGGCGCTTCGAGCAGCGAGCGGATACGTTTTCGCTGCTCTTTGACCAGCGGCAGCTGGGTGTGGATCACCAGCGGGTCGGCGTCGGTTATCTTGGTGGCGTAAGGGGTGACAATCATCGCTACGCCGCCCGGTGCGCCATACTGCTGAAACTCCGCTAATGTCTGATATTTAATGTTGAGGGGCAGGAGGGTTGCTTCGCGAATTTGCTGCTCCACGGCTTCTTCCAACTGCGGATTATTATGGGTCAGCAACAGTATCTGCTTTTCCTGCAACGCATTGCCCTGCATCAGCCAGGCGCCGAAGGTGACGGCCACCAGGCCGACCTCCTCCTCAGAAAGACGAATACGGTACTCTTGCTGAAAATCTTCCAGCGCTTCGCGCGCGGTGCGCACCAGCCGTGGGTACATTCGTGTCACTTCATCTTGTAATAAATTATCGATACCGATGGCAAAATGGCAGCGCTCAATTGCGGGGCCAAGGTGCGCAAACAGCTGACGGATTAACCCTTCGTCGCTGCTGAATTTCATGCCAGCGACATCCTGAAAGTTCTCCACCACCTGTTCAATCTGGCGCATCAGTCGCTGGTCTTCATCGGAACCTGAGCTGTGATAGCTGTGTTTTTTCAGCAACCGCAGTAACAGGGTGAAAAAGTCGCGCTCCCCTTCGGCAAGCTTTCCGGCGCTGAGTTGTTGTAGCTGGCTGAACAGATGACTGGCGGCCAGATACTCAGGCTTTTCACGCAGCCACTGTACCTGTAACGCATCGAAGGCAATCGGACTGAACGTCGTATCGCGCTGCGCGGAATTCTGCCACAGGCAATATTGCAGATAGAGGTGTAGAAACTCGAGATCGCGTTCGGTGAACTCTCGGCCAAGTTGCAGGGCACATTGCTGAACGAGCGTTGTCAGTTGCTGCTGGCAGACACTGTCATCAGCCACGCCGTGAGGTTGTAGGGCTTGGTGGAGCCAGGGCATAAAATGGTTGGCAATAAACTGGGGAGAAGTGCGCAGGGCGCGGCGCAAGCCGTCGAACAGACACAGGCGCTGATCCAACAATGTCCCCTGTAACCGGCAGGCGTCTTCGCCACTGAGAAGAATATCCAGGTGATGCAAACGCTGGATCTCGCGAGTGACCTCGGCAACATCCTGCCGGGTTGTCGGAAGATCGGTGCCATTAATTTGGCTGATCATCTCCAGTTGCACCGCCGGTAACGGCGCATACAGCATCAACAGAACATGGCAGCGTCGTTGTTGACCGGAGAGCTCAGGCACGGGATTAGTGTCCAGGCTCATAGAATTATTAGTGACCATTCAAGATGAAATTATAAGTCAAGCATAGCAAATGACACGTTGCGCAACGGGTGAGAGTTCACGGTTTTACACTGGGTTACAACTCAGATCACAGATATTTCTTTCGATTGCTTAATCGGTTATAAAAAAGCTGTTACTTTGTAACAAATGAATGTGACGATTGACTGACTTTACGGGCCTTAATCATGGAAAAGACCTCTCTTTACGCCAGGAATCGGCGTGTTTCCCGCTGTACTTTCTTGCTGCTTTGCAGCTGTCTGGCGTTGCCAGCGGTGGCGTTAGCCCACCCGCACAGTTTTATTGATATACAAACCACGCTGGTCACCCAACAACAGCAGCTTACCGGCCTGAAAATGGTCTGGACCATGGATGAAATCACCTCGGCGGATTTACTGTATGACGCGCAAAAAGCCAAAGCGGATTCAGATATTTGGAAAAAACTGGCGGCCGAAGTGATGGCTCGGGTTTTGAGCCAGCACTACTTCACCGATTTTTATCGCGACGGTAAACCGGTCAGATATCTGGATTTACCGAGCGAATATAAGCTGTCGCGTAAGGGCGATCAGGCGGTGCTGGAATTTGTTATGCCACTGGCCAAGCCGCAGCCACTGAGCGGAAAACCGATGACTTTCTCCACCTTCGACCCGAGTTATTTCGTGGATATGACTTACAAAGACCAGAGTGCGCTGCATCTGCCACCGGAGCTGGCAAAGGCTTGCAGTATCACTCTTTTTACCCCCAAGCCCGATGCTTCGCTGCAAAGCTACGCGTTGTCTTTGGATAAGGCCGACGCGCCACCAGAAGATATGGATTTAGGCCAGCAGTTTGCGCAAAAGGTGACGCTGCAATGTCAGTGAATATGAGTGATAACCGGCGTCACTGGGCCTGGGATCTGTGGCCGTTATTGGTCTTTTTGTTGCTGCTGGCTGCCGGTGGAGTACTGTTCTGGCAATACTGGCCGCGAATCTTGCTCAGCAGTATTGTCTGGCAAAGGGAGCTGCATCAGGAGCTGGCTGGGCTGTTGCAGCAGGTGAAGGCAAACCCACAGAAAGCCGGGCTGACGCTGATGGGTTTCTGTCTGATATACGGTATTGTCCACGCTATCGGACCGGGGCATGGCAAAATTGTCATCACCACGTATCTGGCGACGCATTCTTCCCGGTTGAAAAATAGCCTCAAACTGACATTTGCCTCCGCAGTGGTGCAGGGACTGGTGGCTGTTTTATTGGTGACGGTGATGCTGGGTGTGCTTCAGCTTTCTTCGCGCCAGTTGCATCAGAGCAGTTTCTGGCTGGAGCGGGGCAGTTTTATTCTGGTGATGCTACTCGGCGTTTTACTCTGCTGGCGGGCTGTCCGACGCTGTTACCACACGCTGAAAAATCTGCCAATCACGCGAGGGTTGTCGATTCAGCGTATAGGTCCTCTGGATGACCATCATGTTCATAGTGATAACTGCGGCTGCGGGCATCAGCATATGCCGACGGACCAGCAGTTGCAGGCGGGCAGCGATTGGCGCACGCAGGCAACCATTGTGCTGGCAATGGGGTTGCGGCCCTGCTCTGGGGCGATCATGGTGTTGCTGTTTTCCAAGGTCATTGGCGTCTATTTCTGGGGCGTGATGTCGGCGTTGGTGATGGCGCTCGGTACTTCTATTACCGTGTCATTGATTGGCTTACTGGTGTTTTACAGCCGGGCCATGGCGGTGAAACTCAGTGCGAAACGCACGCCTGCCGCGTGGCAAACCGTTGCGTGGTCGGCACTGGCGCTGGCTGGAGGGATTATTCTGCTGCTGGCCGGTGTCTTGCTCTACAGCGCCAGCGCCGGGTCGTCAGGTGGGGGAATTGGCCCCTTCGGTCGCGGGTAGTATGCGTGAAGAGTGGCCGGGTTTCGGGCATAAAAAAACGGACGCTTTTGGCGTCCGTTTTTATTACTGAGTGGCAGGAAGCAAAATTAACGCTTCAGCGCTTCGCTCAGTCCATCACGCATGGTGTTCAGAATACCTTTCACAACGCGTGGGTTACCGGCAACCACGTTGCCAGAAGAGTAATGATTGTGGCCGCCAACAAAGTCAGTCACCACGCCGCCAGATTCACGAACCAGCAGTTCGCCACCGGCGAAATCCCATGGCTTCAGGCCGATTTCGAAGAAACCGTCAACGCGGCCAGCTGCCACGTAAGCCAGATCCAGCGCAGCAGAACCGGTACGGCGGAAGTCAGCGCATTCGCCGAACAGTTTACCGAGGATATTCATGTAGCTGTTTGCGTGTTGCTTCACTTTGAACGGGAAGCCGGTCGCCAGAATGGTGCCGTCGAGATCTTTCGCGTTGGTACCGCGCAGACGGTAACCGTTGAGCTGTGCGCCCTGACCGCGACTGGCGGTGAAGAGTTCGTTACGCATTGGGTCGTAAACTACCGCGACTTCAGTGCGGCCTTTGATGCGCACGGCGATAGAAACAGCAAAGTGGGGGAGACGTTTAACGAAGTTGGTGGTGCCATCCAGTGGGTCGATAATCCATTGTACGTCTTTGTCTTCACCCGCCAGTTCACCACATTCTTCACTAATAATAGTGTGCTTAGGGTATGACTTGCGAATGACATCAATAATCATGTGTTCTGCATCGCGGTCTACGTTGGTAACAAAATCATTGGTACCTTTTTGCGTAGCTTCGACAGAATCAGGCGTTTCGTAATGTTTGGCAATCAGGTTACCGGCCTTGCGCGCAGCGCGCACGGCGATGGTGAGCATCGGATGCATGGATATCTTCCAACTAGGATGTTAAAGAACGGGAATACGGGAAACGGCGCGCAGTATAGCAGGGGTTCGTGATATTGACTACCGTTGTGTTAAGCTGTTGTGATTTTCCGCTACACTCAGAGTCTGTATGCTACACAATATCCGTATCGTTTTGGTTGAAACGTCCCACACGGGCAATATGGGTTCAACCGCCCGCGCCATGAAAACCATGGGTTTATCAAACCTGTATCTGGTTAACCCGCTGGTTAAACCCGATTCTCAGGCTATCTCTTTATCTGCCGGTGCCAGTGATGTTATCGGCAATGCAAAAATCGTTGACACGCTCGACGACGCGCTGGCCGGTTGCAGCCTGGTTGTCGGTACCAGCGCCCGTTCACGCACCTTGCCGTGGCCAATGCTTGATCCACGTGAGTGCGGCGAGATGAGCGCAAAAACCGCGGAAACTGCCCCGGTCGCGCTGGTATTTGGCCGCGAACGCGTTGGGCTGACCAACGAAGAGTTGCAAAAATGTAACTATCACGTCTGCATTCCGGCCAACCCGGAGTACAGTTCGCTGAATCTGGCGATGGCTGTCCAGATCATTGCTTATGAAGTGCGTGTCGCGAATCTGGCCTTGATTGAAGCAGGCAAACCACACATCGAATATGAAGAGACGCCTTATCCGCTGGTGGATGATCTCGAGCGCTTCTATCAGCATCTGGAACAGACTCTGCTGCAAACTGGCTTTATCCGTCAGGCGCATCCGGGTCAGGTGATGAGTAAACTGCGTCGTCTGTTCACCCGTGCGCGCCCTGAATCTCAGGAGCTCAACATCCTGCGCGGCATTTTGACCTCTATCGATAAAGGCCCTAAATAATACTTGAGTAAATTACTAGGTTAAATAGTTGACTGTTTTACTCGGGAATGGCAGACTCGTTTGCATGTTCTACCCCATCGTATTCATCAACAGGTAACCATGCTATGAGACTGACATCCAAGGGTCGTTATGCCGTAACCGCTATGCTTGACGTGGCACTGCATTCACAGGAAGGTCCGGTACCTTTAGCCGATATCTCCGAACGCCAGGGCATCTCTCTTTCCTACCTTGAGCAGCTGTTTTCGCGCTTGCGTAAAAACGGTTTGGTCGCCAGCGTACGTGGTCCGGGTGGTGGTTATCTGTTGGGTAAAGACGCCGGTGAAATTGCCGTTGGTGCTGTGATCACCGCCGTTGACGAATCGGTTGATGCAACCCGTTGTCAGGGTAAAGAAGGTTGCCAGAATGGCGAACGTTGCCTGACTCACACCTTGTGGCGTGACCTGAGTGAGCGCATCAGCGGCTTCCTCAACAACATCACGTTGGGTGAACTGGTGAATAACCAGGAAATTCTGGAAGTGGCCGACCGTCAGAACGGCGAACCACGTCGCCAGACCAACAGCCGTATTCTTGAAACGATCAACGTTAACCTGAGAGCCTGAGTGTCGCCACACTGATGGTTTTAGCGTAACGAAGAGGGCTGCCATGGGCAGCCTTTTTTTTATCATTTCAGCGACGGCACTATTTCCCTTTTAAGAATCAGTGAAGCCGTTTTAAACTAACCCTCGATTTCCACCTTTTGTTCGCCCCAACGCGCAGTACGGAGCACGCCTGCCATGAAACTACCTATCTATCTGGATTATTCTGCCACCACGCCTGCCGATCCACGGGTTGCGCAGGTGATGATGCAGTGTCTCACTTTCGACGGTACATTTGGTAATCCGGCCTCCCGTTCACACCGTTTTGGCTGGCAGGCGGAAGAAGCGGTTGACGTTGCCCGCAACCAAATTGCTGAATTGATCAATGCCGATCCGCGCGAAGTGGTGTTCACCTCGGGGGCGACGGAGTCAGATAATCTGGCGATCAAAGGGGCTGCACATGCCTATCGCAGCAAGGGCAAACACATCATTACCAGCCAGACTGAACATAAAGCGGTGCTCGATACCTGTCTTCAACTGGAAAGTGAAGGTTTCGACGTTACTTATTTGGCACCGAATCCGGACGGGTTCATCCCGCCAGCTGCCATTGAAGCCGCGCTGCGCGATGACACCATTCTGGTTTCCATCATGCATGTGAATAATGAAATCGGCGTGATCCAGGATATTGCCACCATCGGTGCACTGTGCCGCAGCCGCGATATCATTTTCCACGTCGATGCGACGCAAAGCGTCGGCAAAGTGCTGGTAGATCTGAACGAATTGCCGGTGGATCTGATGTCTTTTTCTGCCCATAAGATTTATGGCCCGAAAGGGATCGGCGGTTTGTACGTGCGCCGCAAGCCAAAAGTGCGTATTGAAGCGCAGATCCACGGGGGAGGCCATGAGCGCGGTATGCGTTCGGGCACGCTACCGGTACATCAGATTGTCGGTATGGGCGAAGCGTTCCGCATTGCCAAAGAAGAAATGGCGGAAGAAGCACAACGTCTGCATACATTGCGTGACCGTCTGTGGCAAGGTATCGGGCAACTGAAAGATGTGCATCTTAATGGTGCGCCAAAACGTGCGGCCCCCAATATTCTTAACGTTAGTTTCGCCGGTGTTGAAGGGGAGTCGTTGATTATGGCGCTCAAAGATCTGGCCGTTTCTTCCGGCTCTGCCTGCACCTCCGCCAGTCTCGAACCCTCGTATGTTCTGCGGGCGTTGGGTCTGAGCGAAGAGCTGGCCCACAGTTCTATCCGTTTCTCGCTGGGGCGTTTCACAACGGCAGAAGAGATCGACTATGCTGTTGAACTGATTGTGAAATCCGTCAGCCGATTACGGGAATTACCGCCAGTGTTTTCTTCTTAACAAAATTGAATAAGCGTTACAGAACGTCAGGGCGTAAAGCCTGTCATTGAAGATAGAACTTTCATTGAGAATAAAAACAAGCAGGAGTGCAGTTATGAGTTCCGAAGTTACCACCAATGAAGCCATGCCCATTTTCCTCACTTCCCAGCCTGCTGACGCGCGCTGGGGTGAAAAAGCGACGTTAAGCACCAATGCTGAAGGTATGACTGTCCACCTGACCGCTGGCGATGTGCTGACGGCGATTGCCCGTGCGGCTCGCCGTATCGATGGTCAGGGTGTGAAAAATGTAAAACTGGCCGGCGATGGCTGGGATTTAGAGAACTGCTGGGCATTCTGGCAGGGTTTCCGCGGGCCAAAAGGCAGCCGCAACGTTGAGTGGGCTGAACTGACAGCCGAAGATACTCAAACCCTGAAACAGCGCCTGAAAATTATCGACTGGGTTCGTGACACCATCAACCTTCCGGCCGAAGAGTTAGGACCAGAACAACTGGCGACCCGCGCAGTGGATCTGATGTGCGAATTTGGCAATGGTCACGTGAATTATCGCATCACCAAAGGCGATGACCTGCGTCAGCAAAATTATGCCGGTCTGCACATCGTGGGCCGTGGTTCTGACCGTTCGCCGGTGCTGCTGGCACTGGACTACAACCCAAGTGGCAACGCTGATGAGCCGGTTTACGCCTGTCTGGTGGGTAAAGGCATCACCTTTGATACCGGTGGTTATAGCCTGAAACCGAGCGCCGGTATGGATTCCATGAAAGCCGATATGGGCGGCGCAGCCACCCTGACGGGTGCGCTGGCACTGGCGGCGGCCACCGGCCTGACCAAACGTGTGAAGCTCTATCTGTGCTGCGCGGACAACATGGTTAGCGGCAATGCGCTGAAACTGGGCGACATCATTCGCTACCGTAACGGCAAAAGCGTAGAAGTGATGAACACAGACGCAGAAGGCCGTCTGGTTCTGGCTGATGGCCTGATCGACGCCTCCGAGCAAAATCCGGAGCTGCTCATCGATGCCGCAACCCTGACTGGTGCTGCTAAAACTGCATTGGGCAACGAATATCACGCCCTGTTCAGTTTTGACGATGAGCTGGCGGCTGAACTGCAAAACAGCGCCAAAGCCGAGCACGAACCCTTCTGGCGTTTGCCGCTGGAAGAGTTCCACCGCGCGCATCTGCCATCCAACTTTGCTGATCTGAACAACATTGCCGGACCGGCTCACACTGCGGGCGCAAGCACGGCAGCGGCGTTCCTGTCCCACTTCGTTAAGAACTACAAAAAGGGTTGGTTGCACATCGACTGCTCTGCGACTTATCGTAAAAGTGCGGCCGATCAGTGGTCCGCCGGTGCGACAGGTCTGGGCGTTCGTACCGTTGCTAACCTGTTGTTGGCGAAAGCGAAATAAATTTCTTTGTATGACAGAAAGACCACCGCGGGGCACTGAAAAGTGCCCCGTTTTATCGGAGTGAAAGAACATGAGTGTCCCGCACGATCACCTGCCCGCAGCTGCCGCAGCTGACAATGAAAATGAACTTGAGCGTTTGCTGCGTCTGTCGGTAAAGGAAGCCGCGTATCGCCCGGCGTTCTATCAGGCTTTGCTTGAAGCGACGGTTTATGTGCTGGGTGATGCCGGTCAGGACGAAGAGGGCGCCGGTGAAGTGGCGATCACTGCAGGCAGCGAATTGAATTTGCTGCATTGGGAAAAGCAGGACGGCACGTCAATTATTCCTCTGTTCTCCTCGCTGGAAGTGCTGGAGCGCGCCAGCGCCGGAGAGAGCCCACAGGAGCAGGCCTTTGTCGCGCTTCCTGCCCGGGTTCTGTTTGAAATGACTCAGGGTGAGGAGCTGTTCCTCAATCCTAAATCGGAATATGGCAAAGAGTTCACGCCGAGCGAAGTCACCCTGCTGCTTAATAACGGCGGGCTGAGTACGCCTGCGGAACTGGTGCTGGATAAAGAGAGTCAGCTGATGATTGGGCAGCCACCGGAATATCCTTCCGCGATGATTGATGCCCTGACCACGCTGTTTAGCCAGAAGAAACCGGTGCGCCGGGCATTCCTGGCGCTGATCCACGATAAAGCCGCCGATGAGTTACCCAACCTGCTGGTGGGTGTAGAAGCTGATGGGACCGAAGCCGAAGTGGACGCCCTGATCCGCGAGGCGGGAAATGTGGCCAGCGAAACTTCCCCGGACGATCAGCCGGTCGATTTCTGCATCGTTTCTGAGAAAGAGCGCGGCATCAGCCATTACCTGATAAGCCACACCCAGCCGTTCTACCAGCGCAAGTGGGGAAGCTGGCTGCGCAACATTATTCCTTCATCCGGCAAGGCCTGAGATTAAGTGAAATCGCTATGTGGGTGGCGAAGGTTACTTTATGAAACATTTATTTAACGAAATGTCGTGATTCAGGTAGGCATTCTTAACTTCGCCCCCTATAATCTGCGCCATTTTACGGCAGGTATAACATTAAATTAACCGGCCCTACCTATAAAAGTCAGCCAGAGGTTTTACATGACTATCCAACGTACTTTCTCCATCATCAAGCCAAACTCCGTAGCGAACAACGACATCGGTGCAATCTACGCGCGTTTCGAACGTGCTGGTTTCACCATCATTGCCTCTAAAATGCTGAAGCTGACTAAAGAGCAGGCTGAAGGTTTCTACGCTGAGCACAAAGGTCGTCCATTCTTCGACGGTCTGGTTGAATTCATGACCTCTGGCCCGATCGTGGTTCAGGTTCTGGAAGGTGAAAATGCTGTTCAGCGTAACCGTGACATCATGGGCGCGACTAACCCGGAAAATGCCCTGGCCGGTACTCTGCGTGCTGACTTCGCTGACAGTTTCACCGCTAACGCCGTACACGGTTCTGATGCTGTTGAATCAGCACAGCGTGAAATTGCTTATTTCTTCAACGAAAGCGAAATCTGCCCACGTTAAGATTTTTGGTGGGAATTCTTGGAAGCATTCACCCACAGATACAATAAATATGTGGGTCTGACCTTTCAAACATAGAAACCCTGCCCTAGAATTTGTACAATGTTGCGCCCCGAATGAGCCAGCCTCTTTGGGGCGCAAGTTTTTTGTAACGTACGGCAGGTTGTTAATGCTGTCGTTAAAAATGTATTGCAGGCTGCGTTTAATCAGCTCTGCACTTCCCTGATGCCATAACGTGTAACAACGAGGCCAATTCGCATTATGTTTGAATCAAACGCGCCCGAGCAAAACTTGTCTGAACTGACTGTCGAACCTATTTCCCAAGCCGCTGATGCAGTGAACACTGCTGAGCCTGCGGTTGCCAAAATTAACCTTCTTGATCTTAACCGCAAACAGATGCGTGAGTTCTTCATCAATATGGGCGAGAAACCGTTCCGTGCTGATCAGGTCATGAAGTGGATGTACCACTATTGCAGCGATGATTTCGAGCAGATGACCGACATCAACCGGCCGCTGCGCGAAAAACTGGCCCGCGTTGCCGAAATCCGCGCACCGGAAGTGGCGCTGGAGCAGCGTTCCAGCGATGGCACCATTAAATGGGCCATCAAAGTGGGCGACCAACAGGTTGAAACCGTGTATATCCCGGATGGCGACCGCGCTACGCTTTGCGTTTCTTCTCAGGTCGGTTGTGCGCTGGAGTGCACCTTCTGCTCTACTGCCCAGCAAGGCTTCAACCGTAACCTGCGCGTGTCCGAGATCATCGGTCAGGTGTGGCGTGCGGCGAAAATTATTGGTGCAGCCAAAGTGACCGGCACACGCCCGATCACCAACGTGGTGATGATGGGGATGGGCGAACCTCTGCTCAACCTGAACAATGTGGTTCCGGCCATGGAAATCATGCTTGATGATTTCGGGTTTGGCCTGTCAAAACGTCGTGTCACGCTCTCAACATCTGGCGTGGTCCCGGCACTGGATAAGCTCGGTGACATGATTGACGTGGCTTTGGCTATCTCCCTGCATGCGCCGAACGACACCATTCGTGACGAGATTGTCCCGATCAACCGCAAATACAATATCGACACTTTCCTGGCAGCCGTTGAGCGTTACATCAGTAAATCCAACGCCAATCAGGGCCGTGTGACGATTGAATACGTCATGCTGGATCATATCAATGACGGTACTGAACACGCGCACGAGTTAGCGGAACGCCTGAAAAATACGCCCTGTAAAATCAACCTGATCCCATGGAACCCGTTCCCGGGCGCGCCGTATGGCCGCAGCTCGAACAGCCGGATCGACCGTTTTTCCAAGGTCTTGATGGACTATGGTTTTACCGTGATTGTGCGTAAAACCCGTGGTGATGATATTGATGCCGCCTGCGGTCAACTGGCGGGTGAAGTTATCGACCGCACCAAGCGTGTTTTAAAGAAAAAGATGGCTGGTGATTCTATCGCCATCAAGGCAGTCTAAACGCAGTGGTGCGCTGTTGTGCCTTACGCTGCGCGTATCCGGGTGTAAGGCAAAAAAGTTATGTTTTTTCTGATGTCGGGCCGGTGACAGAATAAAGGGATTTACGCATGACGATTAAACGCAAATGGAGACGGGCGGTTGCGCTAAGCTTTACAGTCTGCCTGTTGGCAGGTTGTTCAGGTTCGAAACAAGAGCCTGAACAGGCGACGGCCACCGGCGCTTCACAAACCCGCCTCGAGCTGGGCATGGCCTATTTGTCTCAGGGCAATATGGACGGCGCGAAGCAAAGTTTACAGAAGGCCGTAGAAGGTGCACCGGATGATTATCGCACCCAGCTAGGAATGGCGCTTTACGAGCAAAAAATCGGCGATAACGGCGCTGCACAAAGCCGCTATCAGCAGGCTTTGAAGCTGGCTCCGCAAAATGGAACCGTGCTGAATAATTACGGTGCGTTTTTGTGTAGTTTAGGGCAGTATGTACCGGCACAACAGCAGTTTAGCGCGGCTGCCAATGTTCCTGATTACGGTCAGGTGGCTGACAGTCTTGAAAACGCAGGCTACTGTTTTCTGAAGGCCAATCAGAATGAGGAAGCACGTGTGTTACTAAGTCGGGCATTAAAAATTGATCCTGATAAAGGTGCACCTTTGCTTGCTGAGGCAACCAAACAATTTGGTGAAGGGAAACGCGCGCAGGCGCAACTACTGTTAGATGTTTACCAACATGTTCTGCCAGCCAGTGCTGAAAGCCTCATGTTACAGATTCGATTCGCTGCGTCAGCAAGCAACCCGGTTAGCGTTCAGCGCTACGGTAAGCAACTGGCGCGAAGTTTTCCACAATCTCAACAGTACCAGCAGTTCTTAGCTAATGAATACTGAAGCCTCCCAAGAAAATAAAGCCACAATGACGACAGGCGCACGCCTGAGTCAAGCTCGTGAACAGATGGGACTGACTCATCAGGCCGTTGCAGAACGCCTGTGTCTGAAAGTCTCGACTATTCGCCAAATTGAAGAAGAGACCACGCCGGCCGATCTTGCGCCGACGTTTTTGCGTGGTTACATCCGCTCTTACGCTAAATTAGTCCATGTTCCTGAAGACGAACTTTCAAGCATGATTGGCAAACAAGCGCCAATTAAAGTGCCTAAAGTTGCCTCCATGCAAGGTTTCTCACTCGGCAAATCACGTAAGAAACGTGATGGCTGGCTGATGGGCTTTACTTGGTTGGTGGTGTTCGTGGTGATCGGTCTGACCGGTGCATGGTGGTGGCAAAACCACCAGGCACAGCAGCAAGAGATCTCCACGATGGCCGAACAGTCATCGGCGCAGTTAAATCAGGATAACGGTCAGGGGCAATCCATTGCCCTGAACAACGGTGACAACCCTAACTCTGCACCAACGGAAGGCGACCCTACTCAGGGTACGCCACCTCCAGATGATGTGAGTGGGGCGGCTCCGGCTCAGCCTGCTAATTCAGTGCCCGTAAATACCTCTGCGGCGACGAATGCTCCGACAACACCTGCCCAGCAAGCGCCTGTTGCGGTCTCTACCAGCCAACCTGCGGCTGAAAACGGTCTACCGACAGCCAATGCGCAAACTGCTGTTGCAGGTGTCGACGCGAATGCCGTCGCGATGACTTTCAAGTCAGATTGCTGGCTGCAAATTGACGATGCTTCTGGCAAAACTTTGTTCAGCGGCATGAAGAAGGGCGGAGAGTCCTTAAGCGTTAAAGGGACTGCCCCTTATAAACTGAAAATTGGTGCACCCAGCGCTGTTGAAATCCAGTTCCAGGGTAAGCCAGTTGATTTGAGCCGTTTTGTTAAATCAAGCCGTGTTGCGCGATTTACTCTGGCTGCCGAATAAGTCGGCGGCCAGTAAGTTCTTGCGACAAGGGAGAGTAAGTCATGCATAACCAAGCACCCATCATCCGTCGAAAATCAACCCGGATTTACGTCGGCAAGGTGCCAATCGGTGATGGCGCACCGATTGCCGTTCAATCCATGACCAACACTCGTACGACGGATGTCGCTGCCACCGTAGCGCAGATTAAAGCGCTGGAACGTGTAGGTGTTGATATTGTGCGTGTGTCGGTTCCTACCATGGATGCCGCTGAAGCCTTCAAGCTCATCAAGCAGCAGGTCAATGTCCCGTTGGTTGCTGATATCCACTTTGACTACCGTATTGCGCTGCAAGTTGCAGAATATGGTGTGGATTGTCTGCGTATTAACCCAGGCAATATCGGCAATGAGTCCCGCATTCGCTCGGTAGTTGACTGTGCACGCGACAAAAACATTCCAATTCGTATTGGTGTGAACGGCGGTTCTCTGGAGAAAGATATCCAGGAAAAGTACGGCGAACCAACGCCGGAAGCCTTGCTGGAATCTGCCATGCGTCACGTCGATATTCTCGATCGCCTCAACTTTGATCAGTTTAAAGTCAGTGTAAAAGCGTCTGATGTTTTCTTGGCCGTTGAGTCATACCGCCTTCTGGCATCGCGCATTGATCAGCCGCTGCATTTAGGCATTACCGAAGCCGGTGGTATGCGCAGTGGTTCTGTGAAATCAGCGATTGGCCTTGGTTTGCTGCTGTCTGAAGGTATCGGTGATACGCTGCGTATCTCGCTGGCGGCGGATCCGGTCGAAGAAGTTAAAGTCGGTTTCGACATTTTAAAATCCCTGCGTATTCGTGCCCGCGGTATTAACTTCATTGCCTGTCCGACCTGTTCGCGTCAGGAGTTTGATGTTATCGGTACGGTCAATGCACTGGAACAACGCCTTGAGGATCTGATCACACCAATGGATATCTCTATTATCGGTTGTGTGGTCAATGGCCCGGGTGAAGCGCTGGTGTCCACCATTGGTGTGACCGGTGGGCATAATAAGAGCGGTTTTTACGAAGATGGCGTGCGTCAGAGAGAACGTTTTGATAACGAAAAAATGATCGACCAGCTTGAAGCGAAGATCCGCGCTAAAGCGGCCATCATGGATGAGAGTAATCGTATCGTTATCCATCATCTTGAAAAGTAACATCGGTTGCGGATGCCTTAAAGCGTCTGCATTATATTGAACCCGACGGTGGGAATGTCTGTGCGTTGAACCGCATGACCTAAAGCCCCTATAATCGGGTTCATTTTTTATAAAACGACAGAGAATTGACGTGGCGAAGAATATCCAGGCCATCCGTGGCATGAACGATTACCTGCCGGAAGATACCGCGCTGTGGCAGAAGATCGAAGGCATCCTTAAGCAGGTGCTGGGTAATTACGGATACAGTGAAATCCGTATGCCGATTGTAGAGCAGACCCCGTTATTTAAACGCGCTATCGGTGAAGTGACCGATGTCGTCGAAAAAGAGATGTACTCCTTCGAAGATCGCAATGGTGAAAGCCTGACGCTGCGCCCTGAAGGTACGGCTGGCTGCGTGCGCGCCGGCATCGAACATGGTCTGCTGTACAATCAGGAACAACGTCTGTGGTACATCGGTCCGATGTTCCGCTACGAACGCCCGCAAAAAGGCCGCTATCGCCAGTTTAATCAGCTGGGCGTCGAGGTTTTCGGTCTGCAAGGACCGGATATTGATGCCGAACTGATCCTGCTGACCGCCCGCTGGTGGCGTGCACTAGGGATTTTTGAGCACGTTGCGCTTGAGCTGAATTCTATCGGTTCTCTTGAAGCTCGCGCGGATTACCGAGAAGCGCTGGTGGCGTTTCTCGAACAGCATAAAGACAAGTTGGACGAAGACTGTAAACGTCGCATGTATACCAATCCGCTGCGCGTTCTGGACTCTAAAAATCCTGACGTACAGGTGTTATTAAATGACGCACCAGAGCTGGCTGATTACTTGGATCCTGAATCTAAAGAACACTTTGCAGGTCTTTGTGAACTTTTAGAGCAAGCAGGTATCCCATATACGGTAAATCAACGCCTTGTTCGTGGTCTGGATTACTACAACCGCACAGTCTTCGAATGGGTAACTACCAGTCTTGGCGCACAGGGCACCGTATGTGCTGGTGGCCGTTATGATGGTCTGGTTGAGCAGCTAGGTGGACGCGCAACGCCTGCAGTCGGTTTTGCGATGGGGCTTGAGCGCTTAGTGTTGTTGGTTCAGGCGGTGAATCCTGATTTCAAAGCACCTTCCACCGTGGATGCGTATGTGATTTCTTCGGGTGCAGGTACTCAGAGTGCGGCCATGCAATTGGCTGAATCACTGCGTGATACCCTGCCAGAATTAAAAGTGATGACTAACTACGGCGGTGGCAACTTCAAAAAGCAATTTGCCCGCGCTGACAAATGGGGAGCGCGCGTCGCTCTGGTATTAGGTGAAAACGAAGTCGCGGCCCGGCAGGTAGTAGTGAAAGATCTGCAAAGCGGTGAGCAAGAAACGCTGGCGCAAAGCGAACTCGCTGCGCGTCTGGCCTCGATGATAGGTTAAGGAGAAGGACCACGTGGAAGTCTATACCACTGAAAACGAACAGGTTGATGCCGTACGTCATTTCTTTGCTGAAAATGGAAAAGCATTGGCGATCGGCGTTGTGCTGGGTATTGCTGCATTGGGTGGTTGGCGTTACTGGCAAACTCACCAAAGTTCAGCAATGACCGAAGCTTCCGTTGATTTCCAGCAGGCCAATCAGGCAATGACGGATAAAAAAGCGCAGGGTGTTGAAGATCTGGAGAAGTTCGCCCAGAGCAACAGCAATAATTACGGCGTTTTCGCTGCGCTGCAGTTAGCTGACCATTTTGTTGAAACCAAAGATTTTGCTAATGCTGAAAAGCAATTGACGCAGGCGCAGAGCCAGGCGAAAGAAGAGAACTTACTGTCGCTGGTTAACCTGCGCTTAGCGCGTGTCCAGATGCAGCAAAACAAATTCGATGACGCACTCAAAACGTTAGATGGCGTGAAGGGCGAAGGCTGGACGGCACTGCAACAAGATGTTCGTGGTGATGTCCTGCTGGCGAAAAGCGATGCCAAAGGCGCGCGTGAAGCCTACAGCAAAGGCCTCGATTCTAAACCTTCTCAAACGCTGCAAGGTATGCTGCGTATGAAATTGAACAACTTATCCAGCTAAGGGGAACCCCGATGCAATTGCGTAAAACACTCTTAGTAGGATGGGTTTCAGTTGCCCTGCTGAGTGGCTGTTCTTTGTTTAACAGCGAAGAAGATGTCGTTAAGATGTCCCCGTTGCCAAAAGTTGAAAATCAATTCACCCCGACGAAAGTCTGGAGCACCTCGGTAGGTGATGGCGTTGGCGATTACTACTCACATCTGCGCCCGGCCTGGCAGGACAGCACTATTTACGCAGCCGACCGTTTTGGCGTCGTGAAAGCACTGGATGCTGACAGCGGTAAAGAAAAGTGGAAAGTGAACCTGTCAGAAAAGACTGGCTTCTTCTCCAGCAACAATTCGGCGCAGCTTTCAGGCGGTGTTACCGCGGCGGGTTCGCATGTCTATGTCGGCAGTGAACAAGCTATCGTTTATGCATTGAATAGCAGCGATGGCAGCATTGCGTGGCAGACCAAAGTGGCAGGTGAAGCACTTTCACGCCCGGTAGTCAGCGACGGACTGGTACTGGTCCATACGGGCAACGGGATGCTACAGGGGTTGAGCGAAACTGACGGTACCATTCAGTGGACCGCTAACCTCGATATGCCAACGCTTTCTCTGCGTGGCGAATCCGCTCCGGCTACCGCTTTTGGTGCTGCCATTGTTGGTGGTGATAACGGCCGTGTGAGCGCCGTGCTGATGAAAGAAGGCCAGCTTATCTGGCAACAACGTATTTCTCAGCCAAGTGGCGCGACTGAAATCGATCGTCTGAGCGATGTCGATATCACACCGGTTATCGTTGATGGCGTTGTGTATGCGCTGGCATATAACGGCAGCTTGGTCGCCATGGATCTGCGTTCTGGTCAGATTGCGTGGAAGCGTGATGTCGGTTCTATCAACGACTTTATCGTCGATGCTGGCCATATCTATCTGGTTGATCAGGATGACCGTGTGATGGCACTTGATACCCAGGGCGGCGTAAGCCTCTGGCGTCAAAGCGATTTATTGCACCGTAACTTGACGGCTCCAGTACTGTATAATGGTTATATTGTGGTCGGGGATTCCGAGGGTTATCTGCATTGGATCAACACCACCGATGGCCGTTTTGTCGCACAGCAGAAAGTGGATAGCTCCGGGTTCCTCGGCGCGCCAATTGTTGCAAGTGACAAGCTGGTGATCCAGGCGAAAGGCGGTGAGGTTTACTCCTTCACCCGCTAATTTTCGCTGACAGCATCTGGCCGGGTTGATGTTAACCGGGCTTTAAAACGGCTCCTGAATCGCTCAGGGGCCGTTTCGTATTCTGAATTATGCACAGCCGATTGCGGTCGACTGTGATGTAACTGATTGAATCATAGTGTTTTGCTGATTTTTTTTCGCGCTGTAACTTTTTTGTTTTGCGTTATAAATTTGCAATAAAACTCTTTGCTATAATTTTTTGCTATAACTTTTTGTTATAAAAAACGAGGCTTCAAAATGATACCTGTCGTCGCGCTGGTTGGGCGCCCGAATGTGGGTAAATCCACTTTATTTAACCGTTTGACCAAGACGCGTGATGCGCTGGTCGCGGATTTCCCGGGGCTAACGCGTGACCGCAAGTATGGTCGTGCTGAAATTGAGGGTAACGAATTCATCATCGTTGATACCGGCGGTATCGATGGGACTGAAGACGGCGTTGAAACCCGTATGGCCGGGCAGTCACTGCTGGCTATCGAAGAAGCTGACATTGTGCTGTTCATGGTTGATGCACGCGCGGGCCTTATGCCTGCCGACCAGGGCATTGCCCAGCATCTTCGCAGCCGTGAAAAAGCCACCTTCCTGGTTGCCAACAAAACCGATGGTCTTGATCCGGACAGCGCCGTGGGCGATTTTTATGCGCTGGGTTTAGGCGAAGTCTACCCGATTGCGGCTTCCCATGGACGTGGTGTCGCACAATTGATTGAGCACGTTTTGGTGCCATTCGTGGGCGAGAAGCCAGAAGAAGTGGAACTGACGGAAGAAGAGGCCAACGCCGCTTACTGGGCTGAGCAGGAAGCCAGTCTCGAGGAAGATGAGATCCCAGCCGACGTCGAAGATGATTTCGATCCACGCTCTTTACCGATCAAACTGGCTATCGTTGGGCGTCCGAACGTGGGTAAGTCCACACTGACTAACCGTATCCTGGGCGAAGAGCGCGTCGTGGTTTACGACATGCCGGGTACCACCCGTGACAGTATTTATATCCCGATGGTACGTGACGAACGTGAATACGTTCTGATTGACACCGCTGGTGTGCGTAAGCGTGGCAAAGTTACTGAAACCGTTGAGAAGTTCTCGGTTATCAAAACCTTGCAGGCGATTGAAGACGCTAACGTGGTCATGCTGGTGATTGATGCCCGCGACGGTATCTCCGATCAGGACCTTTCGCTGTTAGGCTTCATCCTTAATAGTGGGCGCTCACTGCTGATTGTGGTGAACAAGTGGGACGGCATGAGCGAAGATGAGCGCGCTCAGGTTAAAGACCAGTTGGACCTGCGTTTGGGCTTCGTTGACTTCGCGCGTATTCACTTCATCTCCGCCCTGCACGGCAGCGGTGTGGGTAACCTGTTCGAATCAGTGATCGAAGCCTACACATGCGCTACCACGCGAGTGAGTACTTCCATGCTGACCCGTATCATGCAGATGGCTGCTGACGATCACCAGCCACCGTTGGTTAACGGTCGTCGCGTGAAGCTGAAATATGCTCACGCCGGGGGCTACAACCCGCCTATCGTGGTTATCCACGGTAATCAGGTGAAAGATCTGGCTGATTCCTACAAACGCTATCTGATGAACTACTTCCGCCGCTCGCTGAAAGTGATGGGGACACCGATCCGCATCCAGTTCAAAGAGGGTGAGAACCCGTATGAAGGCAAGAAAAATACGCTGTCGCCACACCAGCAGCGTAAGCGCAGACGCCTTCTGCAGCATCTGAAGAATAAGTCATAAAAACCCGCAAGGTGCATGAAAATGCACCTTGTTTCTTTATATACCAACCCTTTTACATTGCAAAACATGAGGAGCGATTTGATGGAAGCACATTGCCCGCAATGCGACCTGCCCATGCAATGGGTAAGCGATCACTTTCACTGTGAGCCCTGCGACACCGATTTCCAGCAAACGGCATCATGCCCGGATTGCCAGACTCCCCTGCAAACGCTGAAAGCCTGCGGCGCGGTGGATTACTTCTGTCAGAACGGACATGGCATGATTTCTAAACAACGCGTGCTGTTCAGCTATCAACCTTACCGCGCTTAGTACGCGTACTGATAGCTCTTGTCATAGTGAACGCTGCCTACTGAAGATGAAATTTATCTGTCCGGCTGCGGGTCATATAAATGATGAGGATGCGATACCGCTTTGCGTCCGGAGGACTTTCTGACCGAGTGGCGCACCACCAATTTCCCCTGCAATAACTGCGTCGTGAAGGGCGCATCGGGGCGAAGCATTCGTCTTTGTAGCAGAGCAATAGCTTCTGTGCCCAGCTCATCACGCGGGACAAGGACGGCAGTCAGCGGGATGTCGTGAATTTCCGCCAGATTAAATCCGTCGGTGCTAATGAGACTGATATCACCCGGCACGGATAATCCTCTTTGTGCCAGCGCCGCCATGACACCCGATGCCATAAAATCACCGCCCGCAAGAATAGCTGTCGGCAGCGGCTGCCCTTCGGGCAACGCATCCAGATAGTTCAACAACGCTAACTCACTTTCCTGCGCACCAAATCCTGACGTATTCAGTAAATGCTCAGTGTCATTGAAGGTCTGATGATGGCGGGAGAATGCCTGTCTGATACCGGTCAGGCGCAGTTCCATCGTATGGCGGCGCAGACATTGCAATGTCACTATCCGCGTATGTCCTTGTGAAAATAGATAGTCACAAGCGAAATCTCCCATCGTCTGATGATCCGGGCTTACGCTGTCCAGGCGCATGTGGCGGTCGTAGCAGTTGATCAGTACGCACGGCTTGCCCATTTCAGTGGCGAGCTGATGAATATGCGGATCGTCGATACCGATTAGCAAGGCCGCCTCGGTCAGAGGATCACTCATTTTTGCGATAAACAGCGCCGCATCGGCATTCTCTTCTTCCATGGCGCAATAGCGAACGCGGACTTCATGCCTGGCGGTGGTTGCCAGAACGCCCTGGATCACCTTGTAGTAAAAAATATCACTGCGCACATCAAAGGCGCGGGCAGGGGCAAAGATCATAATGTTAGTGAGCATCAGCCTGCCGACAGACAGTCCATTCAAAACGCCCTGCGACTTAGCGCATTCCAGAACCTTGTCACGGGCTTTGCTGCTGGTGTTGCTTTTCCCTGCTAAAACGCGCGAAACGGTGCTGATCGATAGCCCCGTTTGGTCGGCGATTTGCTGTATTTTCAGCTTTCCGTTCAAAGTGTGATCCCGTTCAAATTCGAAAATGAAAAAATTTTCACAACAACAATTGGCCGTGTTATCAGGATTTGTTGCCATAAATACGTGCCTGTAGGTTATAGCGTGAAAGTTCTTGCAAAGAATCACGTACCGCTCACAAATCAGTCTGCTTACAGTCGTCAAGGGTACTCTACATAACACATCGCCAGCAGCCATGAGCTGACCGGCGGGGAGAATAAGCATGACGATTGAGATCAATTCCGGTGCGGTGACGGCCGGTCGTCGTAGAATTAAAGCCTTACGCTGGTGGATGCTGTCGCTGTTTCTGCTCGGGGTGACGGTAAACTACATCACCCGCAACTCTCTGGGTTTACTGGCTGCAGAACTGAAAACCAGTTTGGGTATGACTACCGAACAATATTCCTACGTGGTAGCAGCATTTCAGGCGGCCTACACAATATTCCAGCCGTTGTGCGGCTGGCTGATTGACGTCATCGGGTTGAAGCTGGGCTTTCTGATTTGCGCCTCCATCTGGGCAGTAGTCTGTATGCTGCACGCCGGTGCCGGAAGCTGGGTTCAACTGGCGATCCTGCGATTCTTCATGGGCAGTGCTGAAGCGGCTGCCACACCGGCCAACGCCAAAGCTATCTCCGACTGGTTCCCGCGCAAAGAGCGGCCGGTGGCAGCAGGCTGGGCGGGAGTCGGCTTCTCGATTGGCGCAATGCTGGCTCCGCCTATCATTTTGGTCGCCCATATCTCCTTCGGCTGGCGCGGTGCTTTCCTGTTCTGTGGCGTGCTGTCGATGCTCTGGGTTCTGCTGTGGTGGAAGTTCTACCACTCGCCGGAAACCCACCCCAATCTAAGCAAGGAAGAACTGGCGTTCATCCGTCAGGACAACGAGCCGCAGCAGGCACGTCTGCCGTTTATCAAATCGCTGAAAATTGTCTGCAAAAACAAAAAATTCTACGGCATTGCGATCCCCGCATTTCTGGCCGAACCTGCGTGGGCCGTTTTCAGCTTCTGGGTACCGCTCTATCTCGCCAACGAGCGCGGGATGGATTTAAAACACATCGTCATGTTCGCCTGGTTACCGTTCCTGGCGGCCGATCTCGGCAGTATCGCCAGCGGCTATCTCACCACGCTGTATCGCAAAGTGTTTGGCTGCTCCCGTATTAACTCGATTGTCGCGAGCTCCGTGACCGGCGCCTTCATGATGCTCTCGCTGGCGCTGGTGGCGGTGACCCAAAGCCCGTACGCCGCGATTGCGCTTATCTCCATAGGCGGCTTCGGCCATCAGGTGATCTCCTGCATGTTGAGTGCCGTGGTGGTCGAGACTTTCGACAAGAATCAGGTTGCCACCGTCAACGGTATGAGAGGCTCATCGGCGTGGATCGCCAGCTTCCTATTTTCACTGTTGATCGGCGCCGTTGCCGACAATATTGGTTTTAATCCGCTGTTTATCGCGATGGGATTTTTTGACCTGGTCGGGGCTGTATTCCTGATTGCCCTGATAGCAGAACGCCGCAATCCGGCAGACAAAAGGAAAAATGCATGAAAACGTTAAAACATTGGGTGCTGGCTGCGCAGGATGCGGCGGGCATTGAGTTGCTGGTGGATGAGCAACATATTTTCTGCCTGCGTGTCCTGGAGCAGGGTCTGTTCAGGGTGGTGATAAAGCGTCGGGGTGAACTGGCACTCGACCGTACCTGGAGCATTGCTCCTGCACAGGATGTGCCGTGGGAAGGGCGCGACCGTCTGAGCAACGAAGGCTTCAGCCTGCCGGGGTTTACGCTGGAACAACAGGAAAACCAACTGGTGATCACCAGTGACAAACTACGCGTCACCGTTCACCAGCCACTGTGGTTGGAGTGGGAATACAAAAATGCGCTGGGCGATTGGTTGCCGCTGGCCAGCGACCGTAAAACCGGTGCTTACATGCTGTCAGTAAAAGGCGACGGTTCGGCGCATTATCAGCGTCGTCATGTCGGTGAAAACTATTACGGGCTGGGCGAAAAAGCTGGCGACCTCAACCGCACTGGCCGCCGTTTTGAAATGCGTAACCTCGATGCGATGGGGTACAACGCCGCCAGCACCGATCCGCTGTACAAACACATTCCCTTCACGCTGACCCGACGGGAAGATGTGAGTTTCGGTCTTTTCTACGATAATCTCAGCAATGTGTGGCTTGATCTCGGCAAAGAACTGGATAACTACCATCTGCCTTATCGCCGGTTTAGCGCGGAAGCGGGCGATCTCGATTACTACCTGTTCCTTGGCCCGACGGTGCTCGACGTGACCAAATCACTGGTGCGCCTGACGGGGAAAACCACCTTTGGCCCGAAATGGAGTCTCGGTTACAGCGGTTCCACCATGTATTACACCGATGCCCCAGATGCCCAGCAGCAACTGATGAAGTTCATCCATCTGTGCAGCGAAAATCAGATCCCCTGTGACTCCTTCCAGCTCTCGTCGGGATATACCTCGATTGGCAACAAACGCTACGTTTTTAACTGGAATTACGACAAAGTCCCGCAGCCCAAAGTGATGTCACAGGCATTTCTTGATGCGGGGATACGCCTGGCCGCCAATATCAAACCCTGTCTGTTACAGGACCACCCGAAATATGCCGAGGTCGCCGGAGAAGGGTTATTTGTCCGCGATTCAGAAACAGATGCACCTGAGCGCTCGGTATTTTGGGATGACGAAGGTTCACATCTTGATTTCACCAATCCGGCGGCGGTGCGCTGGTGGCAGCGGGGAGTGACCTCGCAGTTGCTGGAAAACGGTATCGGCTCGACCTGGAATGATAACAACGAATACGAAGTGTGGGATAGCGATGCGCGTTGCCACGGATTTGGCAAATCTATTTCCATTAAACATATCCGTCCGGTGATGCCGTTGCTGATGATGCGTGCCTCGTTTGAAGCGCAGCAGAAATTCGCACCGCTTGCCCGACCTTATCTGATTTCCCGTTCGGGTTGCGCCGGGATGCAGCGCTACGTACAAACCTGGAGCGGCGACAACCGCACCAGCTGGCAAACGCTGCGCTACAACACGCGCATGGGCCTCGGCATGAGCCTTTCCGGCTTGTATAACGTTGGGCACGACGTGGGTGGTTTCTCCGGCGATCGTCCGGATGAAGAACTGTTTGTACGCTGGGTGCAAAACGGTGTCATGCATCCGCGCTTTACCATTCACTCCTGGAATGAAGACGGTACGGTTAACGAACCGTGGATGTATGGCGAAAGTACCGCGTTGATCCGGGAAGCTATCGAGCTGCGCTACCGCCTGCTGCCGTATTTCTACACGTTGTTGTGGCAGGCGCATAGCGACGACGAACCGATGCTGCGTCCGACCTTCTTAGACCATGAGAACGACCCCAAAACTTTCGCGGAAACGGATGATTTCCTGCTGGGTCAAGACCTGCTGGTAGCAAGCGTGGTGGAGCAAGGCCAGCGTCAGCGCGACGTTTATCTGCCCGAAAATGGCATCGGCTGGTGTGATTTTTACAGCGGAGAGTGGTTCGCTGGTGGGCAGAGTGTCACCCTTGATGCCCCTTTAAACCGACTGCCGTTGCTGGTTCGCGCCGGTGCCGCGCTGCCGGTCTCCGGGCGTCTGGCCTATGTGGATGTAAAAAAAGACACGCAGCGCGCACTGCATATTTTCCCGGCTCCGGCTGCTGGCCGGTCGTCAGGCGTGTTGTTTGAAGACGACGGCGAAAGTCACGGCTGGCAAGAGGGTCATGCACTTTGGCTTAACTGGGAAATTGTCAGTAGCGCTCAACGTATCGATGTCACGTTGACTCAGCGCGGTGATTTTAAACCGGCGTGGGAAACACTCAACATGGTGCTGCCGCAAGGCGAATCACGGGAAGTGTGGGTGAACGGCGAAAGGAAAAATAGCTATAATCTTTAAACTTTTCAATAATCTTCCCCTGCGAAGGGGGAGATTGGGAGAGGGTTTTATCGACAAGACCTATATCGCACGTTTCCGCACTTTCTTTTCTACCTGAATCGACGTCACTTCACTTTCAATCCAGCCATCGGCCAGACGAGTTTTTAGCGTATCGCCCGGCGCGGTCTGGGTAGTTTTCTTCAGCAATTCACCTTTTGGCGTCGTCGTCACGCTATAACCGCGCGCCAGTGTCGCCAGCGGGCTAACGGCTTCCAACTGGGCGCAGGCGGTGCCAAAGCGCTGGCGGCTGGTGGATAGCTGCGCGGTCAATGCCTGTTGCAGGCGATACTGTAGTTGCTGGATTTTTTGCTGAGCACGGTGAATGCGCGGTTGCGGCTGTTGCTGATTAAGGCGTTGTTGCAAACGGTCGGTACGGCGCAGCATTTGGCGCAACTGGTTTTGCATCGCTTCATCCAGACGGCGGCGCAGTTTGAACAGCGCGGTTTGCTGACGCGCCAGCCGCAGATGCGGATGCTGTTGTTGCAGACGATGGTTCAGTCGGGTGAAGCGCTGGGTGAGTTGCGCGAGGTAATAGTCCATCGCCATTTCCAGACGCTGCTGCTGCGACTGAATCTGACGTAGCAGTTCCAACTGATTGCGGCTGATCAGCTCGGCGGCGGCCGAAGGCGTTGGGGCGCGTAAATCAGCCACAAAGTCGGCAATGGTGACATCGGTTTCATGGCCGACGGCGCTGACAATCGGTATGGCGCTTTTGAAAATCGCCCGCGCCACGCGTTCATCGTTAAAACTCCATAGATCTTCCAGCGAACCGCCACCGCGCCCGACGATCAGCACGTCCACTTCCTGTCGCGTATTAGCGAGTTCGATGGCGCGCACGATTTGCATCGGCGCATCCACACCCTGTACGGCGGTCGGGTAGATAATGACCGGCAGCGAAGGGTCACGACGCTTCAGCACGTTTAACACGTCATGTAACGCAGCACCGCTTGACGAGGTGATCACGCCAACGCATTTGGCCGGAGAGGGCAGGGGCTGTTTAAACTGCGCATCGAACAACCCTTCGGCCGCCAGCTGCTGTTTTAGCAGATCGAATTTTTGCTGCAACAGGCCGTCACCGGCTTCCTGCATACTTTCGGCAATTAGCTGATAATCGCCGCGCGGCTCGTACAGCGTAATAGTGGCGCGCACCAGAACCTGCTGGCCGTTTTGCGGGCGAAAGGTAGTGCGGCGATTGGTGTTGCGGAACATGGCGCATTTGACCTGCGCCCGGTCATCTTTCAGGGTGAAATACCAGTGACCGGAAGAAGGTTGGGAGAAATTGGAGATCTCGCCTGAGAGCCAAACCTGGCCCATTTCGTTCTCCAGCAACTGTCGGACCGTCTGATTGAGGCGGCTTACGGTAAAAATCGGTGGGGAAGAAGGTAGCGGCATGTGATCCAGATCAAATTCAAAAACAGAGACTTAATCGAACGATACTACATGCACGTAAAAGGTAATCAAGAAGTTTTTTAAATAGTTCTGGTCGAGATGCCTCCTCACCTGTATACTCCCGCTGCAATATTTTCTCCTTTCCGCATCCACCCTGGTGAGATATTGCCCATGCTACGTATCGCAAAAGAAGCACTAACGTTCGACGACGTCCTCCTTGTACCAGCCCACTCCACAGTTCTGCCCAATACTGCCGATCTAAGCACTCAGCTGACCGCTGAAATCCGTCTGAATATCCCTATGCTGTCCGCAGCTATGGATACCGTGACTGAAGCGAATCTGGCGATTGCTCTCGCGCAAGAAGGCGGTCTGGGATTCATTCACAAGAACATGTCTATTGAGCGTCAGGCCGAAGAAGTTCGCCGCGTTAAAAAGCATGAAAGCGGCGTGGTTGCTGACCCGAAAACGGTCACCCCTTCCACCACTCTGCGTCAGGTTAAAGAACTCACCCAACTTAACGGCTTCGCCGGTTACCCGGTCGTGACCGAACAAAACGAACTGGTCGGTATTATTACCGGTCGTGACGTACGTTTCGTGACCGATTTGGAACAACCTGTGACCGCAGTGATGACCCCGAAAGAACGTCTGGTGACGGTCAAAGAAGGCGAATCGCGCGAAATCGTGTTGCAGAAGATGCACGAGAAACGCGTTGAGAAAGCGCTGGTGGTTGACGCGCAATTCCATCTGCTCGGGATGATCACCGTTAAAGACTTCCAGAAAGCCGAACGTAAACCTAACGCCTGTAAAGATGAGCAGGGCAGCCTGCGCGTTGGCGCAGCCGTTGGCGCTGGCGAAGGCAACGAAGAACGCATCGACGCACTGGTTGCGGCGGGCGTTGACGTGCTGCTGATCGACTCCTCACACGGTCACTCCGAAGGCGTTCTGTCACGCATTCGCGCGACTCGTGCAAAATACCCTGATCTGCAAATCATCGGCGGCAACGTGGCGACAGGCGCAGGTGCGCTGGCGCTGGTTGAAGCGGGCGTGAGTGCGGTGAAAGTCGGTATCGGTCCTGGTTCTATCTGTACCACTCGTATCGTCACCGGCGTGGGTGTTCCACAAATCACCGCCGTGTCTGACGCGGTGACTGCGCTGGAAGGTACCGGTATTCCGGTTATTGCTGACGGCGGTATTCGCTTCTCTGGCGACATCGCCAAAGCCATCGCGGCGGGCGCAAGCTGCGTGATGGTTGGCGGAATGCTGGCCGGTACTGAAGAATCTCCGGGTGAAATCGAGCTGTATCAGGGCCGTTCATTCAAATCTTATCGCGGTATGGGTTCTCTGGGCGCGATGTCCAAAGGCTCTTCTGACCGTTACTTCCAGAGTGATAACGCCGCTGACAAACTGGTACCGGAAGGTATCGAGGGTCGCGTGGCGTACAAAGGTCATCTGAAAGAGATTGTGCACCAGCAAATGGGCGGTTTGCGCTCATGTATGGGGCTGACCGGCTGTGCTACCATCCTTGAACTGCGCACCAAAGCTGAATTTGTTCGTATCAGTGGTGCAGGGATCCAGGAAAGCCATGTGCACGACGTGACCATTACCAAAGAGTCACCAAACTATCGCATGGGTTGATGGTTTCCAGACAGCGAGCCACGTGCTCGCTGTCTGCTTTAATAGATTGCTGAAAATTTAACCTGTTGTTTTAACGCTTTTATTGCTTTCTGGAAAACGCCCCTCATGAGCGAAAATATTCACAAGCACCGTATCCTGATCCTCGATTTCGGCTCCCAGTACACCCAACTTGTTGCCCGCCGCGTGCGTGAACTGGGTGTCTATTGCGAACTCTGGGCCTGGGACGTAACCGAAGCCCAAATCCGCGAATTCAACCCGAACGGCATCATCCTGTCCGGCGGCCCGGAAAGTACTACCGAGCATAATAGCCCGCGTGCGCCAGACTACGTCTTCACTGCCGGTGTACCTGTTTTGGGTGTCTGCTACGGTATGCAGACCATGGCCATGCAGTTAGGCGGCCATGTTGAAGGTTCTAACGAACGCGAATTTGGTTATGCACAGGTTGAAGTTCAGACTGAAAGTGCTTTAATCCGCGACATTCAGGATGCCCTGAGCGAAAACAGCAAACCGTTGCTCGACGTCTGGATGAGCCACGGCGATAAAGTCACCGCCATCCCGTCTGATTTCGTGACCGTTGCCAGCACCGATACCTGTCCGTTTGCCATTATGGCTAACGAAGAGAAACGCTTCTACGGTGTACAGTTCCACCCGGAAGTGACCCATACCCGTCAGGGATTGCGCATTCTTGAACGCTTCGTCATGGATATCTGTGAGTGTGAAGCGTTATGGACTCCGGCCAAAATCATCGAAGACGCCATTGAGCGCCTGCGCGTGCAAATCGGTGATGATCACGTGATCCTCGGCCTTTCAGGCGGTGTGGATTCATCGGTTACCGCCATGTTGCTGCACCGCGCCATCGGCGATCGCCTGACTTGCGTCTTCGTGGATAACGGCCTGTTGCGCCTCAATGAAGCTGAACAAGTTCTGGATATGTTCGGCGACCGTTTCGGTCTGAACATTGTTCACGTGGCTGCCGAAGACCGTTTCCTGTCCGCATTGGCGGGCGTTGATGAGCCGGAAGCGAAACGCAAGATCATTGGTCGCGTGTTTGTCGAGCTGTTCGATGAAGAAGCCTGCAAACAAGAACAAGTGAAATGGCTGGCGCAGGGCACTATCTACCCGGACGTGATTGAATCTGCGGCCTCTGCTACCGGCAAAGCGCACGTGATCAAATCACACCACAACGTGGGTGGCCTGCCGAAAGAGATGAAACTCGGTCTGGTTGAACCGCTGAAAGAGCTGTTCAAAGATGAAGTACGTAAAATTGGTCTGGAGCTCGGCCTGCCGTACGACATGCTCTACCGTCACCCGTTCCCAGGCCCAGGCCTGGGTGTGCGTGTTCTGGGTGAAGTGAAGAAAGAGTACTGCGACCTGCTGCGTCGTGCCGATGCTATCTTCATCGAAGAACTGCACAAAGCTGACTTGTATAACAAAGTCAGCCAGGCATTCACCGTCTTCTTGCCGGTGCGTTCCGTCGGCGTGATGGGCGATGGCCGTAAATACGACTGGGTAGTTTCTCTGCGCGCGGTAGAAACCATCGACTTTATGACCGCCCATTGGGCGCACCTGCCGTACGATTTCCTCGGCCGCTGCTCAAACAGGATCATTAATGAAGTCGACGGTATTTCCAGAGTGGTTTATGACATCTCCGGCAAACCGCCAGCGACGATTGAATGGGAATAAGTCCTTAGAGAAATCTGAGACTTAATCGCAACTAAAACGCCAGTGCATCCTACGATGCACTGGCGTTTTTTATTGGGCGACTAACAGAAGATATCTTTAGTTGGTTTGGAACAGTTTGGTATCCGCAGCCAAACCGTCAACCACGCTTTTCAGATCATCAGCGGTCACTTTCTGTGTGTCATTAGCGACTTGTTTACCAAATCCTTTACGCACGACTTTGAACACCACTTTGCCAGTGCTGGCATCAATCAGCTCACCTTCGAAATACACTTCGGTATCACGGGTACGGTGGCCGCTGGCCGTTTCTGCGCCAGCAATGACCAACGCAACGGGGATCACTTCATAGAATTGCAAACCTTCGGTCGCGGTGCTCACACCGGTGATCGCGCCTTTGAAAATCAGCGTGCGCGGGCCCGCGTGATCGGTCAACTGCAAACGTTCGGCCATGGCCGGTTTCAGGCGACTGTTAGCATAGGCCAGCACGCCTTGTAATGTCTCTTTGCTGATTTGTGCTGTGGGCTGAGGTTCCGGATAGAAGGTGATGGGTTCGTATTTTAAGTAGGAGTAATTGGCTTTTCTAAAGGAAGGATCAATCCAGCGCAATACGGTTGCACCCGCTGGGGTTTTGACTTCTTTCAGGTGGAGTAATCCCCAAGAAAGCCTGAGTATTTATCAGTCTGAGTAACATGATTGGTACAACCGGCAAGCATCACTGCGCCTGCGATTAGCGCTGCCTGCAAAATTTTTGTTGTGTTCATTGGTACCCTTAAAATGTGAGTGGCGTAATTCATTATGTATAGCACCGATACCGAAACTCACCCTCTCATAACCCCTAAACGGTGAGATCCGCAGAATAGCAAAATAAGCGATTGCCTCATCCATCAACTTTCGATTTTTTTGACACATAGACATAAAAAACTTTTGCCAGTTGTTACTGATCACTGCGTTAAGCTCAAAGAATATTTTGATTATTTATTTCGAGTAGTGAAATAAATAAAATTTATCTATATCACTGATATTTATGTTTTTTGTTTTTTGTTTTTTAATTTTCATGCTGTTATCACAATTTGAACCAATCCGACATATTATCCCTCATTGTCGTGTTGTATGATGCCGACGTTTCTTTACATATCGGCTATTTTTATAACAATGATGTGCATAAAAAATCACTCCTCTCGCATCATTAAAGCTGGCAGGTAACACCGCGTACAACGATTGAATTGTGCACTTTACTCACCCTTCAGGGTGACAGCGTTGAGCATCAAGGCCGTGGCCTGCGGGTGACCGTTCATCCGGCAATGCGCTGTTTTTTAGGAGAAAATGCAATGTCAGACACCCCTTCGAAGGCGCTTCGCGTCAGCGGCGTTTCCCGTCGTCGCTTATTGGGTTTTATTGGCGTCGGGCTGGTCAGCAGCCTGATGACGCCAGTTTCGCTCAAAGCTTTTGCGGCCGATGGCCAACCGTCTCCGACAGACCTTGATAAATTTATGCGGGTTTCCCGCGCCCTGACAGGTAAAAAACATCTCAACCCGCTCATAGGCCAGCGTCTGTTTGGCGCCATTTTGCAGCATAAACCGGATGTGATGACCCAACTGGTACTATTGCAAACGCTGCCAGCGGGCGCGCCCTCGGGCTGGACTGCGCCACAGCAGGATATTGCGCGTCTGATCCTGCAAGGCTGGTATCTGGGGCAGGTGGGTGAAGGGGCTGATATTGCCGTCGTAACTTATGAAAAAGCGCTGATGTTTGATGCGGTTTCCGACGTTCTGGTGATCCGTTCTTACTGTACCAACCGTCCCGGATACTGGGCTGCCAAGCCTGATGTCGCGCTTTAATTAAGGAAAAAGAAAAAATGGCTGACACATTAAAAGCTGACGTGGTTGTTATTGGCTCCGGCGTAGCCGGTGGCATCGTGGCGAATGAACTGGCGAAAGCCGGTAAGAATGTCTTGATCCTCGAAGCAGGCCCGCGTATGTCGCGCTGGGAAATCGTCGAGAACTTCCGTAACCAGGCGGATAAAAGCGACAACATGAAGCCGTATCCGTCGACGGATTACGCACCGCATCCGGAATCTAATCCGAGCAATAATTATCTTATCCAAAAAGGTGAGCACCCGTATGACGCGCAGTTTATCCGCGTTGTTGGTGGCACAACCTGGCACTGGGCGGCGTCGGCATGGCGCTTCTTGCCGAACGATTTCAAAATCAAATCGCTGTACGGCGTAGGCCGCGACTGGCCGATTGAGTACACCGAGCTGGAAAAATGGTACTTCCGCGCTGAGCAAGAATTGGGCGTGTGGGGACCGAATAATGAAGAGTTGGGTTCACCGCGCAGCGCGCCGTACCCGATGGAGCCGCTGCCGCTCTCATACAACGAGCAGCGTTTGAAAACGGTGCTTAACAGCAACGGTTACTACGTAGTGACCGAGCCGGTGGCGCGTAATAGCCGCCCGTATGATGGTCGCCCGACCTGCTGCGGCAACAACAACTGTATGCCGATCTGCCCGATTGGTGCTATGTACAACGGCATCACGCACGTCGAAAAAGCGGAGAAAAATGGCGCCGTTCTGCGTCCTGAATCCGTGGTCTATAAGTTGGAAGTGAACGACAAGCAGGAAATCACCGCGGCGCTGTTTAAAGACCCACAGGGGAATGAGCACCGCGCCGAAGCGCAATACTTCGTGCTGGCAGCCAACGGTATCGAAATTCCGAAGCTGATGCTGATGTCCACCAACGATAAAAACCCGAAAGGCGTAGGCAACAGTTCTGACCAGGTTGGCCGTAATCTGATGGACCACCCAGGTGTCGGCGTGGAGTTTTATGCCAACGAAGCCCTGTGGCCGGGCCGTGGACCGCAGGAAATGACCTCCATGGTGGGGTTCCGCGACGGTGATTTCCGCAAAGAGTATGCGGCGAAGAAAATCCACCTGTCGAACGTCTCTCGCACCGATCAGGAAGCCGGACGGGCGCTGGCTCAGAAAGGCGAACTGATCCTCGGGCCGGAACTCGACAAACGTATCCGTGACCGTTCGTCGCGCTACGTGCGCTTTGACAGCTTCCACGAAATTCTGCCGCATCTGGAAAATCGTATTATTCCGAGCGCGACTGAGAAAGACAAACTGGGTATTCCGAAACCGGAGTTCTATTACGCGATGGATGACTACGTGCGTAAAAGCGCCGAACATACCTACAAAGTGTATGCCGACGCTGCGCGTCTGATGGGCGGAACCGAAATCACTTACTTCAAGGATTTCGCCAACAACAACCACATCACCGGCACCACCATCATGGGTAATGACCCGAAAGACTCGGTTGTGGATACGCAGTGTCGTACCCATGACCACAAGAATCTGTTTATCGCCAGCAGTGCGGTGATGCCCACCGTAGGCTCGGTAAACTGTACCCTGACCATTGCGGCGCTTTCCCTGCGCATTGCCGATACGCTTAAGGCGGAGGTGTAATGATGAAAAAATTAACCCTTAGCCTGATGGCCGCTGCCGGTATGTTCAGCATGGCGGTTCACGCCGATGAGTCGGGCACTGACCTGATTAAACGCGGTGAATACCTCACGCAGGCCGCCGACTGCGTGGCTTGTCATACCACCAAAGACGGCAAGCCGTTTGCCGGTGGCCTGGCTTTCAAAACGCCAGTGGGCACGCTCTATTCGCCCAATATCACGGCGGATAAAGAGACCGGTATCGGTGATTGGAGTGACGCCGACTTCCTGCGCGCCGTGCATGAAGGTAAAAATAAAGAGGGTCAGCATCTCTATCCTGCCTTCCCTTACACCTCTTACACGCTGCTCAAAGATGACGACGTGAAAGCCATTAAAGCCTATTTGTTCAGCCTGCCGGCGGTGCATCAGCCGAACCGCGAGAACGATATGTCGTTCCCGTTCAACCGTAAGCGTCGTTAAATCCCCACGTTGATCGGCAGCGGGGTTTAAGGCAGGGTGATTTTCCAGGGCAGCAGTGCTTCCCAGTCGATTTCAGCGTCCGGCGATTTCAGCGCTGTAAGCAGCGCGTGAATGTAATCGTACGGGTTAAGTCCATTGATGCGTGCGCTTTCTACCAGACTGTACAGCAGGGCGCTCGCGTGAGCGCCACCTTCCGTATTCGCAAACATCCAGTTCTTCCGCCCTATCACGAACGGCTTTATCGCTCGCTCCGCACGGTTGTTGTCGATACCCAGCCGTCCATCTTCCAGATAACGTATCAGTTTTGGCCACTGCTTCTGGCAATAACCGATGGCCTTACCCAGATAACCCTTCGGTAGTACCTGCGTCTTCGCCAGCCACTCGCCGAGCTCTTCCATCAGCGGCTTCGACTCTGCCTGGCGACGACGGTATATTTCTTCCGGCAGCTTACCCGCGCACGCTTTCTCTATACGGTACAGTTTCTGGATATGCGTTAGCGCCCATACGGCCTTGCCCACCTTGATATTCGGTTGCGCACGCTGTGCCTCCTCAAACTTGCGCCGCGCATGGGCCATGCAGCCGACCAGCGTGGCTGTCGTGCTGTGATACCCCGCGTAGCCATCAACCTGCAGGTAGCCGGTGTAACCCCCCAAGAAGGCCGCTGGACACTGCCCGCTGCGCGAGTCCTGGTAGTCATACAGCACCAGGTGCGGCGCCGTGTCTTCGCTATTGCGCACATCGCGCCCAGTGCCGTACAGCCACATATAGCTCTGACTGCTCTCCTGACTCAGCACATTCAGCGTAAGCGTCGTTAAATCCCCACGTTGATCGGCAGCGGGGTTTAAGGCAGGGTGATTTTCCAGGGCAGCAGTGCTTCCCAGTCGATTTCAGCGTCCGGCGATTTCAGCGCTGTAAGCAGCGCGTGAA